>CALWXG010000002.1 GCA_944385435.1 uncultured Oscillospiraceae bacterium | reverse complement strand
AAAGCCTGCCTTAAAGCCCAGCGCTTTGCTTTTTTGTCCCAGATTGCAAGGCCTGCGGCGTCAAGTGCGTCATCGCCAGGAGCTTTGCCCGGATCTTCTACCGCAACGCCATCAACATCGGCTTCCCCATTCTGGAGTGCCCGGAGGCGGTGGACGGCATCAACCCCGGTGATACGGTGTCCGTGGATTTCCAGACCGGCGTCATCGTCAATGAGACCACCGGCCAGAGGTTCCAGGCCGCCCCATTCCCGGAGTTTGTCAACGGGATCATCGAGCACGGCGGTCTGCTGGCTTCTCTGAAAGCGCGGGGGGTGGCGAGATGAAGTTCAAAATCGCGCTGATCCGGGGGGACGGCATCGGACCCGAGATCGTCAACGAGGCGGTGGCCGTCATTAACCGGGTAGGGGAGAAGTTCGGCCACACCTTCCAGTATATGGATGTACTCATGGGCGGCTGCGCCACCGACGCGGTGGGCAAAAGCTACCCCGACGGCACCGCAGAGAAGTGCAAAGCCTGTGATGCGGTGCTACTGGGCGCCGTGGGCGGGCCCAAATGGGGCAGCGACAAGCCGGCCGACCAGCGGCCGGAGACCGCCCTGCTGGCCATCCGGAAAGATCTGGGCCTCTACGCCAATCTGCGCCCCGCCGCCCTGCGCCCGGCCCTGGCGGAGGCCTGTCCCCTGAAGCGGGAGACGGCGGAGAAGGGCATCGACCTGCTGGTGATGCGGGAGCTCACCGGCGGCATCTACTTCGGCAAGCGGGACCGCTACGACACCCCGGACCGGGGGGTGGAGTGCACCGACCTGATGGCCTACTCCGAGATGGAGATCGAGCGCATCGGCCGCCGGGCCTTCGAGATGGCCCGCCTGCGCCGGCACAAGGTGTCCAGCGTGGACAAGGCCAACGTGCTGGAGACCAGCCGGCTGTGGCGCTCGGTGATGCACCGGCTGGCGGAGGAGTACGCCGACGTGGCGTATGAGGACGTGCTGGTGGACAACTGCGCCATGCAGCTGGTGCGGGATCCGGGCCAGTTTGACGTGCTGGTGACGGAGAACATGTTCGGAGACATCCTGTCCGACGAGGCGTCCATGATCACCGGCTCCATCGGCCTGCTGCCCTCCGCCTCCATGGGGGACAGCGCCCCGGCCCTGTACGAGCCCATCCACGGTTCCGCCCCCGACATCGCCGGCCAGGACAAGGCGAACCCCATCGCCACCATCCTGTCCGCGGCCATGATGTTCCGCTACTCCTTCCAGCTGGCCGCCGAGGCGGACGCCATTGAGGCCGCCGTGGACAAGGCCCTGGCGGATGGCTGGCGCACCGCCGACATCGCCAAGCCCGGCGAGGCTGTCATCGGCACCCGGAAGATGGGCCAGGTCATCCGGGACAACATCTGAATCAGCAACAAACACACAGCCGGAAGGGGAGAATCCCCTTCCGGCTGAAACCGTCAAAAGCTGTGTTAATCGCGCCGCCCTGTTACAGGCCGATGCGCTCCCGCAGTGCGGGGACAAAGACGGGATCCAGCCCTTCCAGCTCAAAATAGTACACCGGCTGGCGGAATCCCTTGGTGTCGAGGATGTAGTCCAATTCGCAGGACAAAACATGAACTTCCGACAGCTGTTTTGTCTCCACCAGGAACTGAAACACATCCCCGTACGCGAATTTCCCCTGGCACAGTTTCTCATAGGCCTCCGCCTCTGACAGGATGGGCTCCACCGCCCGGCTTGTCCCGGCGGAGAGGTTGTATTCGATCTCTCCGATCTCCCCCCGGACGGACACCAGGCAGCGCACTGTCCCGTCCAGCAGGGTGTCCCCCTCCAGAATCTGATCTGCGGTGAAGGTATACCACCCCTTTCGATAGGGGTCATCGCCCCCGTCATAGGTCATGACGGCCCCATCCGGGAGGCGGATTTCATATTCAAGCAGCATGGCCCGCAGCTGCTCCTGCGTCATCTGTCCATCGTCGCGCTGCGCCGCATCGAAAGCGTCCACGGCATGGTCACTGTAAGTATAAAACCGGCTGGCCAGGGACACCGTCATGGAAAACCCTTCATAGGGGTCCCGCAGCAGGATGGAATCGTCGTAGTTGTAAATCTCTTCGATGGTTTTGCCCTGCTTTTCCACGAACGCCCGGGCAAAGGCCAGGCAGCCGTCATGGTCAAAGGGTTCGGTGCGGTAGATCTCCACCTCCCGCTGTTCCTCAGACAGATCGCAGTGCGCCACCCACTCCACCTTTTTGGTGTCCACCACAAAGGTGGGGCCGTCCGCGAGGTTGCCGTAGGGCTGCGCATAGTAGAGGATAAAGACCCCCGCCAGGGCGGCGGCGGACAGCAGGGGAACCACTCCATAGGCGGCGCCCCGTCTGGGCTTTCTCTCCGCCAGGGACAGGACTGCCATGCACAGGCAGTAGCCCACAACCGCCCCCACCGTGTTGCAGAACAGGTCGTCCACATCGGCGCTGCCCAGCTGGAACAGATACTGCACCGCCTCGATGAGCAGGGAGAGGCAGAAGCCGACGGGAATGGTGATATACCAGCGGCGGAAGGGCCTGGCGATCAGGGGCAGGAACACGCCCAGAGGGAGAAACATAGCGATGTTCCCCAGGTACAGGGTCCAGAAGTGTACGTCAAAGTGGTTCCACGCATCCCAGAAGGCGTAAAACAGATGCCATTGGATGGCGCCGCTGCCCGTGGTGCGGATCAGCAGGGTAATGGTGACCAGCCCGCCCAGATAAGCCAGGAACAGGGCAAAGGGAATCACCTGATGAAGGGGGATCTTCTCCCCGGGATGGCGTTTCCGGTAGATGAGGCACCAGATGATCAGCCCCACCGCCATACAGACCGCGGCAGGCATGACTGCCTGGATAAAGATCCTGATGACGGTTTGCAGAAAATCACTGATGGGCAAAGGTTCCCCCTCCTCACAGCAGCATGTTTCGGATGCACAGATCCATCATACCCGAAATTTCTACATGAGACAACCGATGATCCGAAAGACTTCCTTGCGATTGTCTTAAGTTTTCTTTAATCTGCAGTCACCTTTCCCGCGGGAAGATAGATGACAGATGGGGAATTTTCGTGTATAATTCTTTTGACTCCACGGCAAGCACTCAGAGGAAAGGGGCGGATCGCCATGATCCTGGCCATTGACATCGGAAATACCCGCACCACGCTGGCGCTGTTTACCCCCGGCGGGGAGCTGTCCTTCCTGTCCGAGCTGGAGACCGACCGGAAGATGACAGACGACCAGTGTGCCATCAGCATCCTGGGGGTGTTCCAGCTCTATCAGGGCAGCATCCGGCAGGTGACCGGGGCCATCCTGTCCAGCGTGGTGCCCCCGGTGACGGGAATTTACGCCCGGGCCGTCCAGCGCCTCACCGGGCAGCGGCCCCTGGTGGTGGGTCCCGGGCTGAAGACCGGGCTGAACATCCGGGCGGACGTGCACAACCAGCTGGGCAGCGACATCGTGGCGTCCGCAGTTGCCGCCGTCTCCCTGTATCCTACGCCAGCCATCGTCATCAACTCGCATACGGCAGTCTCCTTCTCTTATATGAGCCAGTCTGCCTTCGAGGGATGTTCCATCATGCCGGGCATGGGAATCGCTCTGGAGGCCCTGTCGCAGAACGGTGCGCAGCTGCCCCATATCTCCATGGGCAGGGTGGACAGCCCGCTGGGCCGCAACACCGTGGACTCCATGCGTGCCGGCATTGTCTACGGTTATGCCGGCGCCTTTGACCGTCTGATCGAGAAGCTTGAGGTGGCAGCCGGCGTCCCCGCGGAAACCGTCGTTGCCACGGGAGAAAACGTTCCCGAAATTTTCCGCCATTGCAAGCGCCGGATTGTCTATGACCATGATTTGCTGGTCCATGGCCTGTACCTTCTCTATCAAAAAAACACGCAGAAGGGAAACCGGAAATAAACTTGTGTGAAAACGGACCCGGACGGTCCTGTCTGTGTCGCAATTGTGGAATCGCCGCTTTGTGCCTTGGCATGGGGCGGCGATTTTGCAATTTCAATAAAATAAAGCTGCAAAATTCCAGATTTTTTCCGGAATGGAACTTGCAATCTTGCAAGTTGAAGAATATAATATGCAAAGTATCATATTTTGGAGGGATTGTTTTGAAGGAACTGTCTTATCTGGCTTCTCAGGTGCAGGCGTCTACCACCATGGCAATGGACGCATTGGCAAAACAGATGAAGGCCGACGGCATTGACGTGATTGGTTTTGGTGCCGGAGAGCCCGACTTCAATACCCCTGAGCATATCAAAGCCGCTGCGGTCCAGGCGATTGCAGACAACATGACTCGTTATACCCCGGCCTCCGGCACAGTGGATCTGAAGAAAGCCGTGTGCGCCCGGATGAAGGCCGACTGCGGCGTGGATTACAAGCCGTCTCAGGTTGTGATCAGCAGCGGAGCCAAGCACTGTGTCTATCTGGCGCTGCGGGCGCTGGTCAACCCCGGCGACGAGGTAATCCTGCCCGCGCCATATTGGGTCAGCTATCTGGAACTGATCAAAATGGTCAGCGGCGAACCCGTCGTTGTCACCGCAGGGGAGGCTGAGCACTTCAAGATTACCGCCCAGCAGCTGCGGGATGCAATTACCCCCAAGACAAAAGCACTGATTCTGAACAATCCCTCCAATCCCACCGGTATGGTATACAGCAAAGAAGAGCTTCAGGAGATTGCGGATGTCTGTGTGGAACATGATGTCTACATCATTTCCGACGAAATCTATTACGGCCTGCTCTACGATGGAGTCACATTCACTTCCGTGGCTAGCCTGGGCGAAGAGGTGAAGAAGCACACCATCCTCATCAACGGCGTCTCCAAGTCCTATGCCATGACCGGCTGGCGTATCGGCTATGCCCTGGCAGAGGAGAACGTGGCCAAGGTCATGAGCAACTACGTCAGCCACTCCACCGGCTCTCCCTGCTCCATTGCCCAGGCCGCGTCTGTCGCCGCTTTGAATGGACCTCAGGATGAGGTGGAAGTGATGCGTCAGGCCTTTGAGGAGCGCAGAAACTATATCGTTGACCGGATGAACCGGATTGAGGGAATCAGCTGCATCAAGCCGGAAGGCGCATTCTATGTCATGATGAACATGGAAAAGCTGCTGGGCAAGACCATCTGCGGCGAGACCATTCAGAGCAGCGATGACTTCTCCTCCGCGTTCCTGAAGCATGGCCTGGTGGCCACGGTGCCCTGCAGCGGCTTCGGCGCACCCAACTTCGTGCGCTGGTCCTACGCCACCTCCATGGAAAACATCAAGAAGGGCTTGGACCGTCTGGAGAAATTCCTGTCCGGAGAGGAAATCTAACGGGAATTTGTAAGACCCTCTTGCAAAAAGCGACGGTTTTGGGTATACTGTGTCCGTAGTCTCATACAGCAAGGAGGTTGATTCCAATGGCTCAGATTACAAAAGATACCATTATCGGCGATATTCTCGATATTGCTCCCAACACGGCCCCCATCTTCCTGTCCATCGGCATGCACTGCCTGGGTTGCCCCTCTTCCCGCGGCGAGACCGTGGAGCAGGCCTGCATGGTGCACGGTGTTGACGTGGATGCTCTGATTGAGAAACTGAACGCCACCATTGGTTAATTAAGAACGGGAAAAAGAGCGGTGTGACATCCGCTCTTTTCCTTTATCCGGATATTCTACTGCTTGGAGGAACGTCATGGAACTCACTGCGAGATTGCGGGTGCTGGCAGAGCTGGTTCCGCAGGACAGCCGTCTGGCTGATGTGGGAACGGACCACGCCTATCTGCCGGTCTGGCTGATCCTTCAGGGCCGGATTTCCAGGGCCATTGCGGCGGACCTGCGGGAAGGTCCTTTGGGCAGGGCGAGGGAGACCGCGCAGCAGTATCACGTGATGGAGCGGATTGAGTTCCGGCTCTGTGACGGCCTTTCCGCCATCTCGCCGGAAGAGGTGGATACCATCAGTATCGCAGGAATGGGTGGCGAGACCATTGCGTCCATTCTTCAGGACGCTCCCTGGAGCAGAGAGAAGCGATTGCTTTTACAGCCGATGACATCCTTCCCGGATCTCCGGGGCTGGCTTCAGGAACACCAGTACCGCATTGAATCGGAACACATAGCCAGGGAAGGGAACCGGCTTTACACAATCTGGGTGGTCAAGGGGGGCAGGATGGAGCCCTTGACACCTGCGGAATTGTGGGTAGGCAGGCAGACGGGGACAGACCCGCTGCGTGCCGACTATCTGAACATGATGGAACACAAGATCAGGCGCGCTTTGTCCGGAATGCTTGCATCCAAGAGCCGGGATAAAACGCAGATTGATCTTCTGCAGCAGGTATTGGAAGGCATTCAGGATATGCAGAAGGAGCTGACTTAACACAATGGCAGTGACAGTACAGGACATCTATCATTTCTTGCAGGAAAAGGCGCCGTTCCATCTCCAGATGGATTTTGACAATGCCGGGTTTCTGGTTGGCCGCAGCAATCAACCGGTCCAGCGTGTTCTGGTGGCCCTTGATATCACGGAAGCTGTGATTCAGGAGGCCAAAGAACTTTCCGCCCAATTGATTGTGGCTCACCATCCTGTGATCTGGGGCGGGGCGAAGAGTGTGACCGACCAGTCTGTGACCGGGCGGAAACTGCTGGGACTGATCGAAAACCACATTTCCGCCATCTGCGCTCACACCAATCTGGACGCCATCTGCGGCGGGGTGAATGACGCCCTGGCAGTCCGCCTGGGCCTGACCGATCTGGAACAGCTGCATCAGGACGGTGTGGATGACGAGGGCAGACCGTATGGAATCGGCAGGGTAGGCCTGGTGCCGGAGCAGAACCTGTACGATTTTGCCCAGGCAGTCAAGCAGCTTTTGGGCTCCCATGGAATTCGGCTGGTGGATGGCGGAAAGCCGGTGCATAAAGTAGCGGTGGGCGGAGGTTCCTGCTCCAGCATGATGTCCGACGCGCTGGCCAAGGGCTGCGACACTTTTGTCACAGCCGATGTGAAGTATGACGGGTTCCTGGATGCCAGGGCATTGGGCCTGAATCTGATTGACGCAGGGCACTATCCCACAGAACAGGTTGTTTGCCCTGTGCTGAAAGACTGGATTTCCGAGAAATTCCCGCAGCTTACCGTTGATCTCTCCAAACGGCATCACGAGGTGTTTTCCTACCTCTAATCATGTGTGCTTCCTTCTCCTCATATAAATGGAGGGGAAGGGGGAGTGCTGCGTTGAAGCGAGACCTGGCGGCTGTATCTCTGTGCGTCTGTCTCCTGATCGGATTTACAGTGTGGGGCGCACAAAACATCGTTCCGGCCTCTCTGCTGGAGCAGGCAACGGATTCACTGCCGGTGCTGATTCTGGATGCGGGGCATGGCGGGGAAGACGGGGGAGCCGTTTCCGCCAGCGGCGCAGAAGAGAGCGACATCAATCTGGAAATTACTCTCAAACTGGAGTCGCTGATGGCGTTCCTGGGTCATGAGCCGGTGCTGACGCGGCGGGATGACATCTCTCTGCATGACGAGGACTGTACGACCCTGCGGGAGAAAAAGGTCTCGGACCTGAAGCACCGGGTGGAACTTGTCAACGCCATTCCCAACGCCATGCTGATCAGCATTCACCAGAATTTTTATACGGATCCCCGGTATTCCGGAGCTCAGGTGTTTTACAACCCAGGCGACGTCAGCCGTCAGTGGGGGGAACAGACACAGCAGGCACTCAGTCAGGTGCTGGGCCGTGAAAACCAGCGCAAAGCCATGGGGCTGAGCAACAAGGTCTATCTGTTTGAACAGATCAGCTGTCCGGCCATTCTGGTGGAATGCGGCTTTCTCAGCAACGGGGAGGAGGCCTCTCTGCTTCAGACGGACGGATACCAGAAGATGATAGCGGTAGCATTGGCCGGCTCCTATCTGAACGAGCTGGCATTATTACAGTATTCCGGAGGGAATTGAGTTGGCAAAGACAAAAACCGTGTTTTACTGCACGGAATGCGGAAATGAGACGCCAAAGTGGCAGGGAAGATGTCAGGCGTGCGGTGCGTGGAATACCATCGTGGAGCGTCCCGCTGCGCAGGAATCCCGGAAAAAGTCGGTCTCTTCCTATGCGGGAACCGCCTTCAGACGTCCGAGGCCTCTGGCTGAAGTGGAGGCGGCAGACGAGCTGCGGTTTCACACTGGAATGGCCGAGCTGGACCGGGTCCTTGGCGGCGGCGCAGTCAAGGGCTCCCTGGTCCTGGTGGGCGGTGCCCCCGGCATCGGAAAATCCACGCTGATGCTCCAGATCTGCGACAATCTGTGCCAGTTTGCGAAGGTGCTCTACGTATCCGGTGAGGAATCCGAGCGTCAGATCAAACTGCGGGCACAGCGCTTGGGAATTGCCGGCTCAGGTCTTTCCCTGTATTCCGAGACCAGTCTGGAGGATATTCTCACCGCAGTGGAGGAGCAGAAGCCCGATATTCTCATTGTGGACTCGATCCAGACCATCTACAATACGGCATCCACCTCATCGCCGGGCAGTGTGGCTCAGGTAAAGGAGTGCACCATGGCCCTGATGCAGTTGGCAAAAGGGGAGGGCATCACCGTTTTCGTGGTGGGCCATATCAACAAAGAAGGCTCCCTGGCAGGGCCGAAGGTTCTGGAACACATTGTGGACTGTGTCCTTCATTTTGAGGGAGATGAGCACAACTCTTACCGGATCCTGCGCGCAGAGAAAAACCGCTTTGGCGCCACAAATGAAATTGGTGTCTTTGAAATGGGGGATAAAGGGCTTGTGGAAGTGCCAAACCCCTCTGAGGCGCTGCTCTCCGGCCGCCCCAAAGACACGCCAGGTTCCTGTGTCACCTGTGTAATGGAGGGCGTCCGTCCGGTCCTGGCCGAGATTCAGGCCCTTGTCACACCTTCTGCCTACGGGAATTCCCGCCGTTCCAGCAACGGATTTGATTACAACCGCGCTGTGATGCTTGCCGCAGTACTGGAAAAAAGGGGAGGGCTGACCCTTTCAAACTGCGACTTTTACGTCAATGTCATTGGCGGCCTGACGGTGAACGAGCCGGCAGCCGACTTGTCTTTGATCGTCGCCCTGGCCTCCAGTTTCCGGGACAAGCCGGTGCCTTATGACCTGGCCGCAATTGGAGAGGTGGGCCTGACCGGAGAACTGCGGGCCGTGCACGCTCTGGGCCAGCGGTTGAGCGAGGTACAGCGTCTGGGTTTCACGAAATGTCTGGTGCCTGCCCGCGGGAGCGGCAAACTGTCTGTACCTGACGGATTAAGTCTGATTCGCATTACTAACATCCGCGAGGCAATTGCCGCGTTGATCTGATCTCGGAGTGAAATTCAGACACAGGTCATTGGGTTTCATCTGCTCATTTGTCTTGATGGTCTGATTCAGCATACACAGGCCCTCTTTCTGAAACAGACAGTTTTGCGTACACGGAATCAGGCTCATGGCAGATTTTCTCCTTCCACAATGACGATGTCATTAGTTTGAGCGAAAGAAGACAGAATATTCTCTGCAGAGCATTCTGGACAAGACAAGCCAGGTGGGCAGCGTCTGAAGCTGTTCACCTGGCTTGCTGCGCATTGGCATCTCCAATTTGACAGGCTGCAAAGATGCAGTGTATAATGCACGTGAGTTTCAGACGGTCATCTCAACATGATTGAGTCAGCCAGCTGAAACATTCCTAAATGTGAGACTGAACAGGAAGGAGGTTCCGGCGAGACTATGAACTAAACAAAATAAAGATTTTGTTTAGTTGGGAGGAGGTAAAACCGCGATTCAGCCCTATTTTGCATCCTGTGCACTGTCGGCATCTTCACGCTGTTTTTTCTTCCTTAATTATATTTATTATAATGTTGTCTCGCCGTTTTTCAATATGACGGATTACCGCACACAAGCACCCCCAATTATACGGGATTTCCTGGCTTATCACGAAACCATTCAAGGTCATTCCCGGAAAACCGTTGACGAGTATTTTCTGGATCTGCGTACCTTCTTCCGCTATATCAAATTAGAAAAAGGTCTGGTTCCCAGAAACACTCCCTTGGACGAGATTTCCATTGAGGATGTGACTCTGGATCTGATCCGCTCAGTCGGTCTGGCGGATGTCTATTCCTACCTCAGCTTCCTGAGCCGGGATCGCTCCAAAAGTCCCAACAGCCCCTACGCCGGCCATGGCCTGCTGGCTTCTACCCGCGCCCGCAAAGTGGCAACGATCCGCTCCTTTTACAAATACCTGGTTAGCAAAGCCAAACTCTTGGAAGAAAATCCCGTTCAGGAACTGGATTCTCCCAGGCAGCGCCAGACTCTGCCCAGATTTCTGACACTGGATGAATGCATCCAGCTTTTGGACAGCATCGATGGAGACAATGCGGAACGCGACTTCTGCATCATCACCTTGTTCCTGAACTGCGGGATCCGGATTTCCGAACTGGTCGGGCTGAATCTCTCGGATGTCCAGGGAGATCGCCTGCGGGTGCTGGGCAAGGGAAATAAAGAACGGGTCGTCTTTTTGAATGCGGCTTGCCAGAGTGCTCTGAAAGACTGGCTGGAGGTGCGCTCGCACTCCGGCGCAGCCGATCCCTATGCGCTGTTTATCACCAGAAAGCACAGCCGTGTTACAAAATCCGGCGTGCACTATATGCTCAAACAACGTCTGACCGCGGCTGGTCTGGACAGCAGTAAATACTCCGCCCATAAGCTACGCCACACTGCCGCAACGCTCATGCTCCAGAATGGTGTGGATGTACGCACCCTGCAGGAAGTATTGGGACATGAGCACCTGAACACCACCCAGATCTACACGCATGTGGACAGTGACTCCCTGCGGACGGCCGCTCAAGCCAATCCGCTGGGCAAGATCAGCAGAAAGCCCCGCGGACGGCCCAAAAAGCAGCCTGAGTCTGAACCGGAAGAGACGAAATAGACGGATGGCAGTTGAGCTATTCTGAACTGACCTGGGTTTCCGTTGGTTCCGTCTGCGCAGGTGTGCCGGAAGGTTCCGGATCCGGCACGTCCACCAGAGCACCTGCGATGTGCAGGAATCTCATCTCGGCCACGTGTTCGTAGGTGCTCAGCGGCCGGTTGTCGGCGTCGTTGGAATGGGCTGCCACCAGAATATTGCTCAGTCTGGGCGGGAAACCTACAGAGACGACCACCGGGGTGTGGGCAAATTCTGCACCGCTCGTTTCAAACCGGAGCTGAACAAAATCTCCCGGCCGAAGCAGGCGCCGAGGGACGCTGACCCCCAATGGTCCGACCGTCTGCTCCGGTCTGGTCATAAAATCCCAGAAGAACGGCACGCCGGTCCACGCCGGCGCGCGCTGTTCTGAATTGAGGTAATACCATCCGAATTCCGGGGTGTAATTCATGACTCCGGTCCCCGCAAACAGACACTGCGAGGCGAAGTTGGTGCAGTCCCCGCCCAGAGAACTGAAATCATAGTAAGCCGGATTGCGGCTGAAAGCCCATTGATGGGCATAGCTCACCGCCGCTTTCCGGTCATAGGGAATGCGTTTGATCAAAAGTGCTCCACCTCCTCCCTGCCATTCTATGCAAGTTGCAAAAATCTTGTCCCTGTTTTTACATTTTGTCAGAAAATACTCCTGGGACTCTTGCTTTTTACGGGTTGTAATGTTAAAATCATAACGTATGGAAATTTTTCGTACGTTATTTATTGTAAGGAGTTGAGCAACATGCCACTGGTCACTACTACCGAGATGTTCAAGAAAGCTTATGACGGCGGCTATGCCATCGGCGCTTTCAACGTCAACAACATGGAGATCGTGCAGGGCATCACTGAGGCTGCAAAAGAGGTCAACGCCCCCCTGATTCTTCAGGTTTCCAAGGGCGCTCGCGCTTATGCCAACCACACCTACCTGATCAAGCTGGTGGAAGCCGCTATCATTGAGACCGGTCTTCCCATCTGCCTGCACCTGGATCACGGTGACAGCTTTGAGATCTGCAAGAGCTGCATTGATGGTGGATTCACTTCCGTCATGATCGACGCCTCTTCCAAGCCTTTTGCTGAAAATATTGAGGTCACCAAGAAGGTCGTTGAGTATGCACACGATCACGGCGTGGTTGTCGAGGCTGAGCTGGGTGCTCTGGCTGGCATCGAGGACGATGTGAAGGTCTCTGCCGAGGAGTCTCACTACACCCACCCCGAAGAGGTTGAGGAATTCGTCTCCAAGACCGGCTGTGACTCTCTGGCCATTGCCATCGGCACCAGCCACGGCGCTTACAAGTTCACCGCCGCGCAGTGCACCCGCAATGAGAAGGGCGAGCTGGTTCCCCCTCCCCTGCGCTTCGACATTCTGGACGAGGTATCCAAGCGTCTGCCCGGCTTCCCCATCGTGCTCCACGGCTCTTCCAGCGTGCCCCAGGAGTATGTAAAGATGATCAATGAGAACGGCGGCAAGATGCCCGATGCCGTCGGCATTCCCGAGGAGCAGCTGCGTCAGGCCGCCCGCGGCGCCGTGTGCAAGATCAACATCGACTCCGACCTGCGTCTGGCCATGACCGGCACCATCCGTCAGTTCTTCAACGAGCATCCCGAAAAGTTCGATCCCCGCGAGTATCTGAAGCCCGCTCGTGCCAACATCAAGGAACTGGTGAAGCACAAGCTGATCGATGTTCTGGGCTGCGACGGCAAGGCCTGATCTGAAACAGCATCCAATAAGAAATTCCGTTTTCCGCTGGCATGGGATTCCGCGCCAGCGGAAAACACGCATAACACGTATTTTGAAATTGTACGAAAATCATATACAGTGAGGAGAATCCTGAAATGGCTCAATTGAAAGGCGCTTGCATCATCGGACAGTCCGGTGGTCCCACTTCCGTGATCAATGCCAGCGCGTATGGTGTAATCCGCACCGCACTGGATACCCCTGAAATCACTGCCGTCTATGGCGCAGCCCACGGCATCAAGGGCGTGCTGAACGACCAGCTCTATGACATGAGCGAAGAGGATGCCAAGGAACTGGAGTTCCTTCTGAACACCCCCTCTTCCGAGCTGGGTTCCTGCCGCTATAAAATCGCCGATCCCGACGTGGATGACACGGACTACAAGCGCATCCTGGAAATCTTCAAGAAATACAATGTGCGCTACTTCTTCTACAACGGCGGCAATGACTCCATGGACACCTGCTCCAAGATCAGCCGCTTCATGTCCAAATCCGGCTATGAGTGCCGGGTGATGGGTGTGCCCAAGACCATTGACAACGACCTCTATGGCACGGATCACTGCCCTGGCTTTGCCTCTGCGGCCAAGTATATTGCCTCCTCCTGCGCTGAGGTCTACAAGGATGCCCGGGTTTACGATACCGGCATGGTGACCATCATTGAGATCATGGGCCGCCACGCAGGCTGGCTGGCCGGATCCGCCGCTCTGGCTGGAGTGGCCGGCTGCGCTCCTGACCTGATCTACCTGCCTGAAGTGGACTTTGATATGGACCAGTTCCTGAAGGATGTCACTGAGATCTACAACCGCGAGGGCAACTGCATCGTGGCTGTCTCCGAGGGTATTCACTACGCCGACGGCTCCTTTGTCTCCGAGGCGAAAACCTCTGCCACCGACGGTTTCGGTCATGCCCAGCTGGGTGGTCTGGCTGCTCTTCTGGCCAACATCGTCAAGGAGAAAACCGGCGCCAAGGTCCGCGGCATCGAGCTGTCCCTGCTCCAGCGCTGCGGCGCTCACCTGGCCTCTCAGACGGATATCGACGAGTCCTTCCTGGCCGGCAAGACTGCTGTGGAAGCGGCTGTGGCCGGTGAGACGGACAAGATGGTGGGTTTTGAGTGCACCCGCGAGAACGGCGAGTACACCTGCAAGACCAAGCTGTTCGATCTGGCTTCCGTGGCCAACTATGAGAAGAAGGTCCCGCTGGAGTGGATCAACAAGGAAGGCAATGGTGTGACCCAGGACTTCATCGACTACGCCCTGCCCCTGATCCAGGGTGAAAATCACCGGGCGCTGGAAAACGGCCTGCCCCGTTTCGCCCATCTGAAGAAGGTTCTGGCCTCTTCCAAGGTGTGAGCATTACACTGACAATTAAGAGCGAAAACAGTCCGGAGCTGATCCCTTTTCGGGTTCAGCTCCGGACTGCTTTCATAGATTCGAATTACTGGGCCAAGAAGTCCAGCAATTGCTTCTCCATCTCAGTTCCCCACCAGATGCGATATCCTGCTTTTGTCGGATGAATTTCATCATACATATACAGTTCGCGCTCTTCTTCGGAAATGTTGTTGAATTCGGCATCGTTCCACAAGTCAAGTACTCCAATTCCCCACTTGTCCTGAACTTCCAGGAGACGATCCACCATAGCATCGTATTCAGCGCTGTCATACCAGCTGCCGGTAAAGAAAACCACAGGACAGTTCCAGGTCTCCTGGGCGTAGCAGATGATATATTCCATGGCACCTGTGATGGTAGAGGTGTCAAAGGACTCCAGATCCTTACTGCTGCTGATCTCACCCAAAGGCATCTGCTGAGTCGCGTCATTGGTGGACAGCTGGCAGATAAACAAATCAAACTGGGCATCCTTATCGATATTGCTCAGCATACGCTGGATGTAAGAAGTTTCGCCATTGTCCACCATAGTAGTTCCGGATACAGCTTCTTTTACCAGGCTCATTCCGAAACGGGCAGACAGGTATTCACCCACAGCTTCTCCCATAGAATCCATTCCATAAACTACAGAGGATCCCAGAATGCAGAGATTCTTCCCTGCCAACGGGCTGTTCTCAAGTTCTTCAATGGATTCAAACAAATATTCATCGGCATTGCCCGGCAGGTCAATGGTGTCTGCAGGCCACAGACTGGCCTCATTATCCTGTGTATAAATGCCTTTCAGCGCATTGTTGAACACTTCCTGAATGGCCGGCATATCATCTCCGGCATATCCTCCGGTACTGTCTTCCACCAGGGTCAGAATATTGTTTCCGTCAAATGTGCCGCTCAGTTTTGTCTCACCATAAGCAGTGGAGTATACAGCATTCCATTCAGACGTTTCACTGTTCCAGGAGAGCGTGCCGCCAGCTACGTTGAACAGACTGCCCTCATATGCCAAAGGAGCATGTTTCCAGCCGGCCAGTGCGTCAACGAAGACAGTCTGGATAAGGGGAACATCAGAACCACCATACCCGCCGGTGCTGTCTTCAATTAAGGTAAGGGTGCCGTCTTCAGCATATGTTCCGCCAAGCGTAGTATCTCCGTAGGGGGTGGGGAATTCTGCACGCCATTCCATGGTGTTGGGATTCCAAGACAAAGTTCCGCCTACGACCTCAACCATCGAGCCGCTGAAAGACAAAGGCGCGCTTTGCCAGCCGGCCAACAAATCGGCAAAAACTTCCTGAATGTAAGGTACATCCGAGCTGCCATATCCACCAGTGCTGTCTTCAATCAAAGTCAAAGTTCCGTCTTCGGCATAGGTTCCGCCCAGTGTCGTATCCCCATAAGGCGTGGGGAATTGTGCTTTCCACTCCATCGTTTCCGGGTTCCAGGAAATTGTGCCGCCTATAACATTGACCATGTCACTTTCAAATGCCAGCGGTGCGCTGCTCCACACATCTGCTGGGACATCTGGATCTTCATCCGGAACAGGCGGAGTGACTTCCGGCTCATTCTCACCATCTGGAATTGTAAGTACCTGCCCAACATAAATCAGGTTTGGATCCCGGATCGTTTCCTTGTTTGCCTCATAGATTTCGGTCCACTTATATCCAGAACCAAGTTCTTTGGCGGCAATTCTCCAAAGCGAATCCCCTTTTTCCACTGTGTAACTCGATGCAGATGCCCCGCAAATGCATCCCGATACCATAACAGCTGCCATGGCACCACCTAAAATCCTTCTCAATAACATCTTGTACCCTCCTCTTTGAAGTTTAGCATGCTCAAAACGGCAGTTTAAAGTCGAATTGAGATGTCAAACTTATTATAATGGAACAATTTGGCTCGATCTACCATTTATTTTTACAATTCCTTTACTAAAACTATTCGTCAACCAGATTCAAAGGAAGGGCATCATCCGAAAGGAAAAAATTATGAGTGCTTTTTTGCCTTTTTTCTTCCGGCGGGCAATCTCATCGGCCATTGCGTCAAAAGAGGAGACTTGAATTTTGCTCAAGCCTCCTCTTTTGACTTTGTTATATCCATGATGAGCAGAAGTGCGGAAAATCAGGATGATTTTCCGCACTTCGTATCTTATCACATTTTCTGAAGACCGGTCAGCGCCCGCATGACTTCCAGGCCCTTCTGATCCAGGCCCTTGGTCATGCCCAGAGCCTCAGTAATATCATAGTCCACGATATCGTCGCCCTTGGCGGCAACCACACGGCAGGTCTTGCCTTCAGCCAGCAGACGTACAGCTTCATAGCCCATGTAAGTTGCCATCATACGGTCACGGGACGTGGGAGATCCGCCCCGCTGCACATGGCCCAGAACGGTGACTCTGGTATCCAAGGCCAGTTCGTCCCGGATGCGCTGCGCTACTCCATATGCGCCGTTGGGGACGCCTTCCGCAACAATGATCATGAAATGCGTGCGTCCGGCAATGCGCGCTCTGCGAATGGGCTCTGCCACTTCGGACTCAAAGTCCGTCTCGTGTTCCGGTACAAGAACCACAGTGGCTCCGCAGGAAATGCCGACAGCCACGGCCAGATGTCCGGCCCGGTGGCCCATGACTTCCACCACGGAACAACGCTCGTGGGACTTCATGGTGTCACGCAGCCGGTCAATGCTTTCCAGCGCGGTGTTGCAGGCGGTGTCGTAGCCAATGGTGTAGGAGGAGCAGGCAATGTCATTGTCGATTGTGCCGGGGATCCCCACCACAGAAATGCCGCACTGAGCCAGGGACAAAAGGCCGCGGAACGTGCCGTCGCCACCGATGCCCACCAGGGCATCAAGGCCCATCAGTTTACAGGTGGCCAGAGCCTTGTTCCGGCCATCCTCGTTCATAAACTCCTTGCTGCGGGCAGAGTACAGCATGGTTCCGCCACGGCGGGAAATATCACTGACGCTCTCAAAGTCCAGTCTCGAAATATCACCGTTGATCAATCCATGATAGCCTCTGCGGATTCCGATGCACTCAATGCCCAGATGCAGAGAGGTGCGAACAACAGCCCGAATGGCAGCGTTCATACCGGGGGCGTCACCGCCGCTGGTGAAGACGCCGATGCGGCGCACAGCAGATTCCATAGAAAAAACCTCCAATCAATCTTGCTGACCTCAGCTCACAATTAGACCTTCAACTCTGTATCCTTTTCAGCCAGTGCGTCCTGATGCGCATCCAGCACGGGCTGTACAAACTCGTTGAGAAAATCGTCCACCTGCTCGGGGCAGCGGCCGATGTAGCGGGAAGGCTCCATGTGGGCAGTGAGCTCCTCCATGGACATTCCAAACATGGGATCTGCGGCAATGAGATCCAACAGGTTGTTGGGCAGACCGCGGTCCTTCACATTTTTTCCGGCCTCCAGGGAGTGAACCCGGATACGCTCATGGAGCTCCTGCCGGTTTCCGCCCCGCTTGACGGCATCCATCATGATGTTCTCACTGGCCATGAAGGGAAGCTCCTCCATGATGTGTTTCTCAATCACCTTTTCATGGACAACAAGCCCGCCGGCCACATTGATGTAGATATTGAGAATGGCGTCCACCGCTAGGAACGCCTCCGGTACGGAGATGCGCTTGTTGGCGGAGTCGTCCAGAGTGCGCTCAAACCACTGTGTGGCAGCTGTGAAGGTGGGGTTGGCCACATCGGACATCACGTACCGGGCCAGGGAGCAGATGCGCTCACAGCGCATGGGATTGCGCTTATAGGGCATGGCGGAAGAGCCGATCTGCTTGCTCTCAAAGGGCTCCTCCACCTCTTTCAGGTGGCACAGCAGCCGCACGTCGGTGGCAAATTTACTGGCGGACTGGGCAATGCCGGACAGGACATACAGAACGTCAGAATCCACTTTTCTGGAATAGGTCTGACCGGAGACAGGAACGGTGGCCTCAAAGCCCATCTCTTTGGCGATTCTGCGGTCCAGCTCCTTGCACTTCTCATGATCTCCCTCAAACAGTTCCAGGAAGGAGGCCTGGGTTCCGGTGGTGCCCTTGCAGCCCAGGAGCTTCAGCTTGGAGATGCGGTGCTCCACTTCCTCCAGATCCATCAGCAGATCGTTCATCCACAGCGTGGCGCGTTTGCCCACGGTAACCAGCTGTGCGGCCTGAAAATGGGTAAAGCCCAAAGTGGGAAGCGCTTTGTACTTCTCCGCGAATTTGGCCAGGTTGTTCAAAGCCTTGACCAGCTTGTCCCGGACGAGATACAGACCCTCTCTCATGATGATGATGTCTGTATTGTCACCCACATAACAGCTGGTAGCTCCCAGGTGGATGATCGGCATGGCCTTGGGGCACTGTGCACCGTACGCATGGATGTGAGCCATCACATCATGGCGCAGCTCTTTTTCCTTTTTTGCTGCCAGCTCATAATCAATGTCGTAAATATGGGCCTCCATCTCGTCAATCTGGTCCTGAGTTACGGGAAGCCCCAGCTCCATCTCAGCCCGGGCCAATGCAATCCACAGCTTATGCCAGGTAGAAAACTTTTTATCCGGAGAAAAGATGTACTGCATCTCATCGCTGGCATAACGGGATGAAAGGGGGCTTTCATAAACAGATTTGTTCACGTCAGATAACAACCTCCCTGCGCTAAAATGATAGGCAAATTCCAGCGGCTATTATATCATGGTTTTCCATGCGGGACAAGGGAAATGCAATAAATCCATGAGAGAAAACTGCCTGTCTTCCGTTTCGCTTCTCGCACAAAGAACCGGCATAGCTCAGGCCATGCCGGTTCTTTCGCATGCTTAATCGTGTGTTTGGAAGCTTAGCCTTCGTTGCGCATCTTAGCGAAGCACTCGCTGCAGTAAACAGGACGATCGGACTTGGGCTCAAAGGGGACCCTTGCCTCGCCGCCGCAGGCAGCGCAGGTGGCAGTAAAGTACTCCCGGGGACCGCGGGCAGCGGCCTTGCGGGCGTCGCGGCAAGCCTTGCAGCGCTGGGGCTCATTCTGGAAGCCGCGCTCTGCATAGAACTCCTGCTCACCGGCGGTGAACACAAACTCCTGTCCACACTCTTTGCATACTAAAGTCTTGTCTTCGTACATTGGAAATACCCTCTCTTTGATGCCCAGAACCGGAAAAACATTCAGCTGGGATCGTAATAATATTTGCGTCAGCTTTCGCTGAATACGCCATAAACTTTTGCCATCTTATGGCGGATCCGCTGTATCGCGTTATCCACAGATTTTGCAGGGCGTTTGATTTGCTCAGCAATATCGCGATAGGAAAACCCCTGAAGAAACAGCGATAAGATACGCTGTTCCAAAGGTGAGAGCTGTTGGTTGATTTTAGACAGCCTCTCCTCGCTCTCCTCCCGATGGATCATCAGCTCTTCCGGGCTGTTGTCATTGCCCATCATATCTGATTCGAGAGGAACGCTGTTGTTCAGCGGCGCGTGCTTTCCCCTTGCAGCCGCCGTGACAGCGGAACGTATTCTGTTTTTGATACAAGCTTCCGCAAATGTGTGAAAGGATGTGCCGCGGTGAATGTCATATTCGCGGATAGCCTTCAGAAGCCCGAACATGGCTTCCTGGATCAAATCCTCACTGTCTCCTCCAGCCAGGAAATAAGGGCGGGCACAGGCACGCGTTAACATTTGATAACGCATGACCAACGCTTCCTCAGCCTGGCGGTCTCCCCCACGGGCTCGTTCACAGAGAATTTCATCACTGATTTTATCAGTTTGCATTTTTGCAAATTCCATACATCGACCTTGTATATTTATTATCACATTTCCCGCGGTTTGTCAATATTTTTTAGGCATTTTTGTGCGTAGTGTCTTAAATTGCTCTTATTTTTTACTTCATCTGTCAATTTTTGTGCAAGATCATACGCAATTTTAGCAGTGATCTCTTCTTGTCCTTCTGCAGCCGGCGAAATTCAGAATGTGAGCTGATCCATTTCCGCCCCGCCCGGAACGCTCAGACCCAGGTGTTCATAGGCCTTTCGGGTCACGCACCGGCCGCGCGGGGTACGGGTGAGAAACCCCAATTGCATGAGATAGGGTTCATAGACGTCTTCCAGGGTGACGGATTCCTCGTTGATGGTGGCAGCCAAAGTATCCAGACCCACCGGGCCGCCGCCATAGTTTTCGATGATGCTGGTGAGCATCCGCCGGTCAATGTTGTCCAGGCCAAGCTGGTCAATCTCCAGCGCCTGAAGCGCTCGGTCCGCCACATCCCGTGTGATGACACCGCCGGCGGTGACCTGGGCAAAATCCCGCACCCGGCGCAGCAGCCGGTTGGCAATCCGGGGAGTCCCACGGCTTCGGCGGGCGATCTCCAGCGCTCCCTCCTGCTCGATGGGCACATTCAGAATGCCTGCGGACCGGGTGACGATCAGAGCCAGCTCCTGTGGGGAATACAGCTCCAGGCGGAGGGTCACGCCAAAGCGGTCCCGCAGCGGTGCGGACAGCTGTCCTGCCCGGGTGGTGGCCCCGATAAGGGTGAACTTGGGCAGGTCCAACCGGATGGAGTTGGCCGACGGCCCCTTGCCGATGATGATATCGATGGCGTAGTCCTCCATAGCCGGGTAGAGAATTTCCTCCACCGAGCGGTTGAGCCGGTGGATCTCATCCACGAAGAGTATGTCGTTCTCCTGGAGGTTGGTGAGCAGAGCCGCCAAGTCCCCCGGCTTTTCGATGGCCGGTCCGGAGGTGATGCGGATGTTCACCCCCATCTCATTGGCGATGATGCCGGACAGGGTGGTCTTGCCCAGGCCCGGGGGGCCGTGGAGCAGCACATGGTCCAGAGGCTCACCCCGCATCTTGGCGGCCTGGATAAACACCGACAGATTTCCCTTTGCCTTTTCCTGCCCAATGTATTCCGACAACGTTTTCGGGCGCAGAGAATACTCCCCCTCATCTGCTGCGGTGAGGGAGGTGGTGACCAGAGGCTCCAGCTCCTCCGTTTCAAAATCCTGATTGGAAAAATCTATGCTCAAGGGGACGTTTCCTCCTCTGCAACGGGTTGACGGTTGTGACGGCTGTTTCCGTCTGGATCTGTGGGCTTAAGCCTTCATCATTTTCTTCAGTGCCTGCTTGATGATCTCTTCCAGGGACAGGTTTTCCATATCCACACCCTTGAGGGCCAGGTTGATCTCTCCCTGGGAATAGCCCAACACAGCCAGAGCGGCAGAGGCTTCACTGGCCTTGTTTTCCGGGATGACAGTGACACCGCCGGCGAAGGCCTCCCCGCCGGAGACGGTGAGCTGTCCCTTGCCCAGTTTGTCCTTCAGCTCCAGAATGATGCGCTGCGCAATCTTCTTGCCGATTCCGGGGGCGGAGGTCAGGGCCTTCTCGTTTCCGGATACAATGGCCAGGGCCAGTCCCTCCGGAGTGTTGGAGGACAGAATGGCCAGGGCGGCTTTGGGGCCTACCCCGGATACTCCGATGAGCATCTGAAAACAGTTGAGTTCCTCTTCCGAGATAAAACCATAAAGCTCGAAAAGCTCCTCACGGACATAGAGGTAGGTAAAGAGCTTGGCCGGCTTTCCCCGGGTGAGGGCGGCGATGGTGTGATTGGTGGTTTTGCAGGCATAGCCCACTCCCCCGCAGTCAATGACTGCCAGATAAGGGGCGATGTGGGCCACTGTGCCCTGGACATAGTAAAACATAATTTCCTCCGTGGTTATCTCAGGAACAGCAGTTATTCTCTCAGCAGGTAGCGGAACTCTCCGTCATAGCAGAGCTCCAGACGAAACTCCAGGCAACGGCCCGGCAGGTTCAGGAACCCCGCCAGGTTCATCTGGCGAAAGCCGCAGGTCTCGTCCATGACATCCAGGGAGAACTGGGGCGTTTCCCGCAAAAACACCTCCAGGGTCATCTTTCGGCCGGTAAACCGGCCGCAGTTGCCGCAGAGGACGTCGGGGTACTCCATCACATAGACATAGGATGAGTCCGCATCCACGCCGGTGATCTCCACATCGCCGTCCACCTGCTCCCAGGGCTGCGCGGTGCAGACGTATCCGTACTGGGTCACCAGGCGCAGGGTATCCCCCTTCAGCTCCAGGGCGAGAATGTGGGCATCGTGGAGGCTGTAGGGCGGGTCCGGGACAGGCTGTTTGACGACGATTCCCATGGCGCTTACCTCGTGTTGTATGTTCTGTGTTCAGAGGCGTGTTCCGTGTTCAAAAGGCTGGTGGCTGATCTGGCATGACACAGGGCGATGGCCACCGCGTCGGCGGCATCGTCCGGCTTGGGGACGCAGGACAGGCCCAGCAGACGTTTTGTCATGTCCATCACCTGCCGTTTTTCCGCCTTCCCATAGCCCACCACGGCCTGCTTCACCTGGGAGGGGTTGTATTCGAAAATCGGCAGCCCGAGTTTTTCCGCCGTCATCAGAATGACGCCCCGGGCCTGAGCCACTCCGATTCCCGTCGTGACATTGTGGTTGAAATAGAGCTCTTCTATGGCCATGGCATCCGGATGAAACTGTTCCATCAGCTCCTCGAGATCCCTGCCGATCTGAAGCAGCCGGGCGGAAAGAGATAGTCCGGCGGGGGTGTTGATGGCACCGCAGGATACCAGCCGCTGTTTTCCATTTTTGCTTTCAACCAGGCCGAAGCCAACGATCGCGTAGCCTGGGTCAATTCCTAAAATCAACACTGCGGTTTCCCTCCTGCTAATCCAAATTATAATACCATATTCCTGGTTCTATGGCAAGGAAAAACGGCAAGCGCAAAGGCGCTTGCCGTTCCCGCAAGAGAAATCATCACGCCCTCGGATGGGCCTTGATGTAGACGTCTTTCAGCTTCTGACTGACAATCTGGGCATAAATCTGCGTGGAAGAGATGTCGGCATGACCCAGCATCTCCTGGATGGACTTCAGGTCTGCTCCGTTTTCCAGCAGGTGCGCCGCAAAGGAGTGCCGCAGGGTGTGGGGCGTAATGTCCTTGCTGATCCCCGCCTTCTCCTGATAGTGCTTCACAATTTTCCAGAATCCCTGCCGGCTCATCCGATCGCCGTTCATATTGACAAACAGCGCCGTCTCCTCGGGGTCTTCCAACAGCTGCGGTCTGACCTCGCGCACATAGGACTCCAGCGCTTTGACCGCGCCGCGGTACAACGGGACCATCCGCTCTTTCCGCCTTCCCACGCAGTGAATGAACCCAAGAGACAAATTGACATCCTGAACGTTCAGATCAATCAGCTCAGAGACCCGGATTCCCGTGGCATAGAGCACCTCCAGCATCGCCTTGTCCCGGCATCCTTTGGCGTCGGAAACGTCCGGCTGTTCCAGGAACAGATCGACCTCTTTGTTGGTCAGAATCGAGGGAAGCTTGCGTTCAATCCTAGTGGGCGTGAACCCTTTGGCCGGGTTGAGCGGAACCGCGTGGATGATCAGCATGTAGTTGAAAAAAGACTTCAGGGCTGCAACGGACCGGACAATTGTGGCGTCTGATTTGCCGTGCTTTCCGAGATAGTCCGTATACGCCTTGATGTCCTCCTGCGTGGTCTGAGTCAGTTCCAGATGCTCTCCGGCAATCCACTGGGAAAACTGACGCAAGTCACGCATATAAGAACACAGCGTATTTGCAGCGGCCTTTTTCTCGTGGGCCAACCACTCCTCATAGCCAGCCAGATAATCCATATCCTCACAACCTCTCTCTTCTCATGGGGCAAAAAAACGGGTGCAAACAGACCTCAGCAGAACAGGCATAACAGTCCATTGAAGAACCGAAGCGGCAACCATAAGACCGGCTGACGGAATCAACGTGGTCAATTTCTGCTGCACGGAACATACCGCGAGCTCCTTTTGATCGCCGATCCGGCACAGCGACGACCGGAAAGCGTCGCAGCCCATCGCAAACAACACAGGAGTGGCCAAAAAAGCAGCCACTCCAAACGATGCCAGTGCTGCAAGCATTCCCCGCCCTCCGAACAGGCGAACAAACAAAGAGATCGCGTAAGATAGTAAAAATCCCCGGGTCAGAAAGAGCGCGGGAATACAAAATGCACCCAAAGCTGTAAAGCCAAATACAAAAACCGCAGCAGGCCAGCGAATCAGGTCCCAGACGACGCTCCAGACCGCAGGCTGCCACCCGTTGTCTGAAACGACTGCCTGAAAATACTGTTCCAAATAGTCAGATAGTTCGGGACTGGATTCACCCAGTGTTGCGAAAAGTAAGCCAAACAACATTCCCAGAGAAAAGCATACTCCCAACATCAGAAGAGAGAATCGCAGGCCGTCCCCCTCAGTACGGCCCGCAATCGAAGTCTTGGACAAGCGCGCTATCAAGATGACCACCCCATGGCCATCTTATTCCGCTCCTGCATTTGCTATGCTTTTTTCTTCAGTTAACGGTAACAACTAATATAGCCCACTTTTGGGTGAAGTGCAAGGGTTTTTGCGAAAAAAACGCTGCAGAACTTTTTATCGTCCTGTTTTATGTAGACTTCTTTATGTCAACCGAGTAAACAAAGGCGCCTGCACAGCATGATATGGACAAAAAACACGGGCAACGCACAATATCTTGTGTGACGCCCGTGTTTTTCCTGAATTTAGGTTTTATGGCATTTTTATTAATTGTCTGCTTTTCTTGCCTTCATTGCAATGGCACACTCCAGGCGTTTGCGCTGGAGATCACAGCCGAACCGGTTCGGTTCCTTGATATCGCCATTGACGAGCAGGTTGGATGCAGAGCAGCCGCCGCTGCAGTAGAACTTCGCCCAGCAGTCACGGCAGGCGGGACGGGTGTAGATATTCAGAGCGGCAAATTTGCGGGACAGCTCCAGGTTAAATGTGCCGTCCCAAACGTTTCCGATGAGATACTCCTCATTGCCCACAAACTGATGGCAGGGATAGATATCCCCATCCGGGGTGATTGCCACGTACTCGCATCCTGCTCCGCAGCCTCTCAGGCGCTTGATCACGCAGGGACCCTGGGAGAGGTCCACATTGAAGTGGAAGAAGTTCACGTCGTCCCGGTGCAGGAGTTCTTCTGCCAGCTTTTCGTATTCGTCCAGAATCTCGGGAAGATCCTCCTCCCGGAACGTATAGTCACAGTCCGGGCTGCCCACGACGGGCTCTACGGAGACATGACGGAACCCCTGGTCCGCGATGTGCATGACGTCCGCCGCAAAGTCTTTGTTATACCGGGTAAACGTACCGCGCAGATAATAGTCCTTCTCTCCCCTGCCGGCCACAAGCTTCTGGAATTTCGGCATGATCACATCATAGCTTCCGCCGCCGGCCACGGTCTTGCGCATCTTGTCGTTGACCTCCGGTCTTCCGTCCAGAGACAGCACCGCATTGGACATCTCCCGGTTGATATACTCGATGGTTTCATCGTTCAGCAGAACGCCGTTGGTTGTGATGGTGAACCGGAAACTCTTGTTGTACTGCTTCTCCAGGGACCTGGCATACTCCACCGTTGCTTTTACGGTATCCATCGCCATCAGCGGTTCCCCGCCGAAGAAATCCACTTCGATGTTCCGCCGGTTTCCGGAGCGTTGGATCACAAAGTCAATGGCTTTCTTTGCCGTCTCCACATCCATGGTCATGCGCTTGCCCGTCCCGAAATCACCGGTGGACGCAAAGCAGTATTTGCATCTCAGATTGCAGTCATGGGAAACGTGCAGACACAGGGCTTTTACCGGGGCATCTTTCTGCATCAGCACCGCAGCCTCGGGATCCAGATAGCTGTCGTCAGTAAACAGCAGCCCCTGGCTTTGCAGCTCCTGCAGGTCAGCCCACGCGTCTCTGACTTCCTCCCGGCTGTGTTCCGGAAGCTTTCCGTAAACCCATTCCGGACAATCTCCCTCCGGAAGAGCCTCTTCCAGGAGATTCAGCACATCATAGGCCGCTTTATCCAAAATATGTACCGCGCCGCTGTATACATCAACGGCAATATAAACTCCAAGACAATAAAATGTATGAACCATCAGACCGCTTCTCCTCCAATTGCCCGGCTACGCAGAAAAAGGGTGGGACACGCCCAC
Source organism: uncultured Oscillospiraceae bacterium (assembly GCA_944385435.1). Taxonomy (GTDB): domain Bacteria; phylum Bacillota; class Clostridia; order Oscillospirales; family Oscillospiraceae; genus Enterenecus. The sequence goes on along the minus strand of CALWXG010000002.1, from coordinate 97,664 downwards.
CCTTTCCGGAGCTTATCATTTCATTTATTTCTGATTCTCGCACTTCTGGTTGGCAACAGTGCAGGAAGTCTTGCAGGCAGACTGGCAAGAGGTCTGGCACTCACCGCAACCACCGTGGGCGGCGCTGTTCTTGAGGGTGGCGCCATTCAGGGTCTTAACGTGGGTCATGGATTTCCCTCCATTCATATGAGTTTCTTGTATCATAGCATATTTTCTGGAAGGTTGCAAGATTCACTTTTGTCATGCGTGTTCAGCGCTGTCACAGTTCCGCCCGCCGGCATAGACTGGAGTGACAGTCAATGTCAAATCAGCATGATACAAGGAGGCGATGTATTTGTATTCTGACACCGCACCCAATCCCCGCCCCTGCGAAGACGGCCAGGGCTGTCTGCCGCCCTGCGCGCCGTTGGCGGTCCCGCATGTTCCCTTCCAGCAAAAAGGAAGTAAACGATATGACCAGTCTGAGGCTCTGGCAAACGGCACCCTGTTTCCCGGCCTGAACCTCCCCTTCCATCTGAAATCCCCGGCCGCCTCCCTGCCTGAGGGAGCCGCAGCCGAATTGCAGGCCCTGAATTTTGTGGTGACGGAGCTTGGGCTCTATCTGGACACCCACAAAGACGACGCAGAGGCCGCCGGCCTGTTTCAGCAGTATGCGGAACTGGCCAAGGAGGGAAAGCGGCGCTACGAGGCGATGTACGGCCCTCTGGTTCAGAAAAACGCGATCCAGAAGGGCGCGTACACCTGGCTGAATGATCCCTGGCCCTGGGAGTACTGCAAAGAGGGAGGGACCAAATAATGTTTGTCTACGAGAAAAAGCTCCAGTACCCGGTGAAGATCAAGAACTGCAATCCCAAGCTGGCCGCGGTCATCATCTCGCAGTACGGAGGTCCGGACGGCGAGCTGGGCGCGTCCCTGCGGTATCTCAGCCAGCGCTACGCCATGCCCTATCCGGAGCTGAAAGGGTTACTGACTGATATCGGTACAGAGGATCCGTTCTGAACCCGGGCAGATCCGGATCAGATGCTGTACCGGAAACGATGGGTCCCCGCAAACAGATCCTGTCGGGATCCGGGCAGACACAGAATCGCGTGAACATTGTGGGGAACCGTGACCTCCACTTCCACCTCACTGCCGTCCTTCTTCCAGGCGCAGGCAGCCAGTCCATAGGGCGTTCTGTGGCTGCACTTGGCCCATTCCAGGCCACAGGACAGGTCCGGCGTGTATTCGATCTCCTTCCAGCCCGCGCCGGTCCGGCGCAGGCCTCCGATGTGGCGGTACATCCAGTCTCCCACACATCCCAGCGCATAGTGGTTGAAGGAACTGGTGGTCACCGTTCCATCCGGCAGAATGGCGTTCCAGTTTTCCCAGATGGATGTGGCGCCGTGCAGCACCTGGTAGAGCCAGCTGGGACCCTTTGTCTGGAACAGCAGCGCCCACGCATCCTCCTTGCAGCCATGATCGGTCAGCACATCCAGGAGGTGCGGTACGGAGACAAACCCGGTGTCAAGGCATCCGCCGTTTTCCGCAATTTTCTCCTTCAGACGGGCTGCCACCTTCTCCGCCAGCGCCCCCCGGGCCGCGCCGGAATACAGGGCCATGACATACATCCCCTGCAGGTCTCCGTCAATGGTACCGTCCGGATGGATGTATTCCTCACACACCGCATTCCGGATGTTTTCCAGCAGGCGGCGGTATGCTTCGATTTTTTCTTCCGGCTGGCCCAGTGCCTCCAGCACCTCCAGGAACGCCGCAGTCAGAACTGCGTATTCACAGGATGCGATGACTTTCCCGGTCACCGCGGTTCCTCCCATCACATCGTTCTGATAGCTCGGGATCAGCCAGTCTCCAAAATGGAACCCGCTGGTCCACAGGTACTTGCACCGGGCTTTCCCCCTCTCATCCCGCTGCTCATAGTCCTCCGGCAGCTCACTGGCAGCGCGTTCCACAAACGCCATCCAGCGCTCCATCATAGCGAAGTTGTCCGAAAGAACCCTGGTGTCGCCATAGGCCCGGTACAGTTCCAGCGGGACAAAGACGCAGGCGTCACTCCAGGCCGCCGAGGTATTTCCGCCGAAGGTTTGCATCTGGATCTCGGTCTGGGCCGGATAGGACGGGACAATGATGGGAATGCCGCCGTCTTCCATCTGTTCCAGCCGCATCTGCCTCAGCCAGGCACTCAGGAAGCCGTCCAGATTGTAATTGAAACAGCCTGTGGGTGCGAACACCTGAATGTCACCCGTCCATCCCTGCTTCTCCCGCTGGGGGCAATCCGTGGGCACGGAAATCATATTGCTCCGGGTGCTCCAGCAGATGTTGTGCTGCAGCTGGTTCAACCGCTCATCCGAGCAGGAGAACTCACCCAGCTTCTCCAGGCCGGTCCCCATCGCGTGGGCACAGACAGAGCGGATCTCAGACTCCTCCGCCCCCTCGATCTTGACATAGCGGAATCCGTGGTACGTGAATTCCGGGCAGAATACCGTCTCGCCGTCTCCGCACACCACCATGTCCTGCTGGTCCTTGTTGCGGCCCAGAATATTGCGGAAGAAATTGCCCTGCTCATCCAACGTCTCGCTGTGCTCCAGGGTGACCGCCCTTCCCTTCGGGCAATTCAGGTGCAGTTCCACCACACCGGCGAGGCACTGGCCAAAATCCACCACCAGCTCTCCCCCAGGGGTATGCAGCACAGCGGCGGGCTCCAGGCTGTTCCATACAGAGACCGGCTCGTCAGTCTGGAGGGTCAGAACATCGGTGCCGTATGCCGCCCGGCGGCAGTTGCCCCAGGGGATCTCCGGCAGTGTAAGGTCCCACTTTTCGCCCATGAACAGATCCGCATAGCGGATCTGCGACTCCCTGCACTGGTACTGCTCATCGGTCAGGAGCGTGGATCTGGTTCCGTCGCCGTAGTCCAGCTCCAGCTGGCCGATAAAGCCCAGTCTGTCCCCGTACTGACAGCTGTCCCCGGTGATGCCGATCCGGCCGATCCACCAGCCGTCTGCCAGCAGAATGCGCAGCGTATTTTCCCCCTCCGCCAGAAACTGTGTAAGATCGTACACCTGATAGTACAGCATGGAGGGATAGGGCGATGTCTCCGGCGCCAGTTTTCTCGGATCGGCCCGGCGGCCGTTGACCCAGAGGGCATAGATTCCATGGGCGCTGGCACACAGCAGGGCCAGCTGAGGAATCCGGCTCAGGGAAAACACCCGGCGCAGTTCCTGGGCAGGGCGCAGCCTGTCGTGGCCGCCCAGATGATCCGGGGCCGGGACGAACTGTTCAAAAAATGCGATGGGCCGCTCTTTGATGGCCGGCTGCTGCTCCGGCTCTATCCAGGCCGCTTTCCAGGTCTGGCCCATCTGCCCTGTGTACAGTGCAATCGTCTGCTCTGCCCTGCAGTCCGCACCGGTAAAACACGCCCGGACCATATATTTTTCACAGGGGACAAGATTCAGCTGCTCACAGAGGAAATTCGGCTGCCAGGGCAGGATCCCGCTGGTCCAGCAACGAGCGCCATCCCTCGTTTCCACTGTGATGCAGATTTCCTTTACAGGCCCCTCGATTTCTGAGGAAAGCAAAAACGACTGGGTGTCCGTCAGCCCATAGTCCCGGTGCCCGTTGATCTGAATATCCCGTATCTGAATTTTTGTGTTCATAACCGTTCCTCCTTCGCGGGTGTCCCGCGGTTCTGATGCTGTTTTTTGTACTCCTGGGGAGAACTGCCGTAGACCTTCCGGAAGGTCCTGGAAAAGTGATCCACAGAATCGTATCCCACTGCATCCGCAATCTCACTCACCTTCAGGGAGGTGTTCATCAGGAACTCCATGGCGTGATTCATTTTCAGGGTGCGCAGCACGTCGGTAAAACTCTGATTCAGATTTTTCCGGATCAGTTTGCTGAGGTATGTCTCGCTGAAATGGAATGTCTTCGCCAATGTGGAGAGGGTCACGGTCCTATAATTCTGCTGAATATACTGCAGGACCAGTGTAAAATCGAAATCGCGGTCGGAGTAACCTTCAAAATGATAAAATGTAACCGCATCGTTGGCGGCCCGAAGAGACCGGGAGAGATACAGGTTCAGCAGACTGGACGCACATTCATTGGAATAGCGATCCGTCATATTGCACTCGTATGCCAGGTTCTGCAGGGTCTGGAAGATCAGCGGGTCATTCCCCGTCTTCAGCAGAATGTAGTTGGCCCGTCTCGGCTCATACAGGCTGTTGCGGAAAAAGATGCTCAGCAGATCCTTCTGGGTGAGCAGATTGTCAAACATGGAGTCAAACGTGCTGCGCCGCACCATGATGGACAGCGCCAGGCAGCCCGGTTCCAGGGGGAGGCTGTGCTTGGCCTCCGGGGACACAATGCAGAAGTCTCCGGCCGTCAGCGTGGCCGTCTCCCCCTCAAACAGAAACGTGCAGTTCCCCTTCAGAACGTGAGTAAGTTCAAAAAACTGGTGGGAATGGGGCGTCTCCACCATATATGGCATGTTCAAAATGCAGAACACATCCTTACCCGGTGGGAAGATCCCCTGCTCCTCAATGGTGGGGTCCTGCATGTAGGTGTGCGCCTGAGGTAAAATCGGGTCGGCGTAAATGCACATTCCTCTTATGAATTTTTCGAATGAATCGATATCGATTGTGGAATAAAAAGGCGGAGCGGGCGGTGGGGTCGCGGAAAGCCCCTTGGCGACCCGCAGGCCGTCAAGCGCCTCCGGAAAGGAGTAACACCGGCCTGTTTTTCGGTGCATTTCCACGAGGAAGTCGTAAATTGCCCCGACTGTGGTGTAATATTTGTTGACGCTCACAATACTCGCCTCCTTGGAGTAACTTTATCACACAAAATCGAAATTTGAAGAGTTTCACATCGCATCGAGCAGGAAAAGTCGGATTTTAGGCGTAATCGTGGTGTGTACGTAGCCTGTCCGATTTGTTATATTGTTACATGAAAAGTCGAAAAGCATTTTGAGTCAACAGCAAAATTGACGAAAAAAGACGAGGTGGCATGGGTATGAATGAAGACAAGCTGATCATTGAGACCAGGCAGCTGTGCAAAAACTTCGGTCCCACAATCGCCCTGAACCATGTTGATCTGAAGATTTACCGCGGTCAGATCACAGGCTTGATCGGCGAGAATGGCTCCGGAAAATCCACCATCACCTCCATTCTGGCGGGTATGCAGCCGGCCAGCAGCGGGGAGATGTTTTTCAAAGGCAAGCCCCACAAGCCCTCCACAATGATTGAGGGCGCGGCGCTGGGTATCGGCATGATCGTGCAGGAACAGGGCTATGTGTCCGGCATCTCCATTGCGCAGAACATCTTCCTGGGTGAGGAGGGCCGGTTCCGCCGGCACGGCATCATCTCCCGCAGCGCGATGGTAAAGGCTGCGCAGGAAGCTCTGAACAACATCGGGTGCAATGACATCGACGCCAGCTGGTATATCGAGCAGATCGACCTTCAGGATCGCAAGCTGGTGGAGCTGGCCCGGGTGATGGCATCCAATCCCGAAGTGCTGGTGGTGGACGAGACCACAACCGCGCTCTCCCAGCGGGGCCGCAGCATCATCTATGATATCATGCGCCGGATGCGGGACGAAGACAAGGCGGTCATCTTCATCTCCCACGACCTGGACGAGCTGATGGAGGTATGTGACCGGATGGTGGTTCTCCGGGACGGCAACCTCATCACCGATCTGGACAAGCCGGAGTTCGAGCCCAACCTGATCAAGCGCCACATGGTGGGCCGCGACATGGGGGAAAAGTACTACCGCGAGGATTACGACGGTACCGTCAGCGACGAGGTGGTCCTGGATGTGGACAATGTCACCTCCGGTTCCGGACTGCTGATCAATTTCTCCATGCAGGTACATAAGGGTGAAATTCTCGGGATCGGCGGTCTGTCCCACTGCGGCATGCACGAGCTGGGCAAGGTTGTGTTCGGCGAGGAAAAAATCCTCACCGGGTCGGTCACCCACGTGCCCAGCGGCCAGAAAATCCGCGACGCCCGGCATGCCATCAAACTGGGCATGGGCTATGTGTCCAAAGACCGCGACCACGAGGCTCTGGTCCTCAGCGCCTCCATCCGGGACAACATCTCCTCCGCCGGTCTGGACAAGATCAACGACGGCCCGTTTATTCTGCCCAACAAGGAAAAGGCCTATGTGAACCAGCAGGTTCAGACGCTGTCCATCAAATGCGCTTCCATCAACCAGAATGTGCAGTATCTGTCCGGCGGCAACAAGCAGAAGGTGGTCTTCGGTAAATGGATTGGCCGGGACTGCGACATTCTGATTCTGGACTGCCCCACCCGCGGTGTGGACGTGGGCGTCAAGGCCGCTATGTACGCCCTCATTGACGATATGAAGCGTCAGGGCAAGACCATCATTATGATCTCGGAAGAGCTGGCCGAGCTCATCGGCATGGCCGACCGCCTGCTGATTCTGAAGGACGGCTCCCTGGCCGGCGAGTTCCAGCGCAGCCGTCAGTTGACTGAGCACGAGATCATCGAGTGCATGATCTGAGGAGGGTGTTTCAATGAAAAAGTCTTGGGAAACGATCCGGAATTACTTCCCTATTTTCGGATTTGTCATTGTGGTCGTCTTCTTTTCCATTGCCACAAAAGGTGCAATCCTGTCCGGCACCAGTCTGCAGAGCCTGCTGAACCAGGCGATCGCCACCGCTCTGGTGAGCATCGGATCGGTATTTGTCTTTGGCTGCGGCTGTTTCGACATGTCTATGGGCGGCACCCTGTGTATGACGGCCGTTCTCGGCGGTTATGCGGGTATCGCCAGCGGCAGTATCTTCGTCATGGCTCTGGCCTGCCTGGCCACCGCCCTGGTTCTGAGCCTGCTCAAGGGCCTGTTTGCCGCCTATGTTGAGGTCCCTCTGTTCATCGTTACCATCGTGCTGGGCTTTGTGCTCAGCGCCCTGGTCCTGGTGATTATGGGCACTGAGACCACTATCCTGCTCAACGACGCGGTCAAGCCCATTCCTTCCTTTAACTTTACGCAGATGTCCGCCATCAACATCGTGGCCCTGGCGGGATTCTTCATTGTCTGTGTGATCCTCTTCAACTTCACCGCTCTGGGCCGGAAGGTGAAGATCCTCGGCGGCAACCCGGTTACCGCCCGTCAGACCGGCCTGAACTCCGTGAACATCAAGCTGATCTCCTTTATCATCAGCGGCGTCGGCGTCGCCCTGGCCGCCCTGGTCGCCCTGCTCCGGATCCGTTCCGTGGGTTCCACCTACGGCGCGGACATGGGCACCGACGTGATGATCGCCCTGGTTCTGGGCGGCATGCCCCTGACCGGCGGCCCCCGGACCCGGATCAGCGCCGGTATCATCGGCGCCCTCACCATTACCGTACTGAACAGCGGCCTTTCCATGCTCGGTTTGGATCTGGCCATCATTCAGATTTTCAGAGCCGTGATCTATCTGGCTGTGGTGTATGTTGCGAGTATGACCTACCGCACCAACCTGCTGCCCAGATAATCAATAAACAACACTCAAGGAGGAAATGACATGAAAAAGTTTTTAGCTCTGCTGCTTGCTCTGGTCATGGTCATCGGCCTGGCCGCCTGCGGTGAGCCCGCAGGCAACGAGAGTCAGGCTCCCGCCAGCGCTCCCGCCGGGAACAGCGAGGCCCCCGAGTCCGGCGAGCCCGTCGCTGAGGGTCCCGAGCTGTCCGCCGACGGCCGCTACCCCGCTGAGACCGTAAAGATCGGCTTCGTCAACTATGACACCACCGCCCAGCAGTTCCTGTCCCTGCAGGACTACTTCGACTATCTGGACGACTACTTCAACTTCGAGATCATGTACTCCGAGTCTCTGGACAGCGCCGAGGCTGAGTTTGCCTTCATCGAGCAGTGCGCCGCTGCCGGCTGCCAGGGCATCATCGGCTACTACAACGAGGGCCGTGAGGAGTCCGTGAAGCTGGCCTCCAGCCTGGGCATGTATTACTGGGGCCAGGGCCAGGATCCCAACGTTCAGGAAGCCTGCGGCGATGACCCCTACTACCTGGGCAGCTACTATGTGGGCAACGCCGACTATGAGTACGGCAAGAGCGTCATCGATTCCCTGGTGGCTGCTGACTGCCACAAGATCATCGTGGTGACCGGCGGCAAGGACTTCGGCGTGCAGATGTTCATCGACCGTTACCAGGGCATGATGGACGCCATCCAGGAGGCCCAGGACGGCGGCTACGACATCGAGGTCGTGTACGAAGTGCCCGGCTGGCCCGGCACCGAGGACTTCACTGCCGAGCAGACTTCCGCTCTGGCCACTGACGCCGACGGTCTGGCCAGCGCTCTGTCCGCTCTGATGTGGATCCAGCCCATCAGCGCTGCCGGCAAGATGAACTCCATCAAGATCGCCGCTGTGGATACCCCCACTGCCGATATGGTTGACCTGATGGCCAGCGGCCTGTTTGTCGGCGTGGCCGCCGAGATCCCCGACGTGTTCGGTCTGGGCGTGCCCATGATCATCAACGCCGTTCAGGGCTATGGCGAGGAGCAGCGCAATGAGGACGGCACCGCTCCCCTCATCGACTGCGGCTTCTGGCTGATCACCACCGCCGAGGAGATGGAGTACTACTCCGAGATCGAGCAGGAGGGCGGCACCTGGTGCTTCGATGCCGATGACGTGCGCTCCATCCTGTACGATTACAACCCCGAGCTCACTCTGGACGACATGTCCGCCCTGTACTCCGCGGTCACCATGGAGGAGATCCAGGCCCGCCGCTGAGTCACGCAATCCCGAGTCCGTTAAAATGGCCGTTGGCCTGACGAGAGTTCAGGCCGCCTACGCCAAGCACAAGGCTGGGGCGGGCGATTCCCCGCCCCAGCCCTGAAAAACGAGGTGCGCTATGAGTAAATCAACAAGAATTTTGAAGAATATTGTGATCACGCTGGCTCCGGCGGTCATTGTCTATCTGTTTTTCCTGCTGATCACCAACCTGTTTGGTGAACCGGGTTTTGGCGTGGGAGATAACTTGCGCGTGATCGGTTACAACATGGTCTATTCCGGATTCATCGCCCTGGCGGTGTCCTACAACCTGACCTCCGGCCGTTTCGATTTCTCCGTCGGCTCTGTTCTGATCCTGTCCCTCATTGTGGGCGGCAACATCGCCAAGGAGATTGACGTGCCGGAACCGTTCGGAGCGGTTCTGATGGTCGTGCTGGTCGTGCTGGTCGGCATGCTCTGCGGACTGATTTCCGGCCTGTTCTACATTCTGCTCCGCCTTCCCCCCATGGTCACCTCCCTGGGTGTGGCCATGATCTTCGAAGCAATCGGCTTCGCCCTGTTCGACTCCGAGGGCCTGCGGCTGTACACCCGTCAGGACCTGCTGATCTGGACCAAGCCCCAGAACAGTTTCATCCTGCTGGCCCTTGTTCTGATCGTTCTGATCTATCTGCTCAACTTTACTAAATTCGGTTACAACTGCCGCTCCCTTCAAACCGGCCAGAAAAATGCCGTGGAAGTGGGCGTCAATGAAAAGACCAACTCCGTGGTCTGCTATATCATCGCCGGCGGCCTGATGGGCTTTGCCGGAATCATGTACATCAGCCAGAACGGCATCATCGCCCCCCAGACCGGTCTGTCCAGCTCCTCGTTCATGATGAACGCCTTCCTTCCCATGTTCATCGGCAACGCGCTGGCGAAGTACTCCGACCGGAACATCGGCGTCATCGTGGGCGCCTTCTGCCAGGCCTGCCTCTCCTCTGCCCTGGTCTATCTGGGCGCCGGCCCGTCCATGCAGACGGTGATGAACGGCGTGGCGGTCATGCTGTTCCTGATCTACGTGTCCAACAACTACAAATTCGCCCTTCACCGCGCCTGGCGCGAGAAGAAGGAAAAAGCTCTGGGCATGACCTCTGCCGCAAAGCAATAAGTTCCCGCTCCCAACCGAACAAAGAGGTCGGCTGCATTCTGCGCTGAAACTGGGACCCTCCGCGGCCGCGCTGCGGAGGGCCCTTTTCTGATTATGGCCCTTATTATGCATAATTGTCAAATCAAGTCAGGAGGTACCTGCTGTGGAGGAAAAACTGGTCGAGACATTCGGCTCCTATCTGAGTTGGAAGCTGGACGAACACACCTGGATTCTCAACTTTATGGGCGGATCGCAGAACATGTATCTGCTGGAGGGCACAGACCGCGCCCTTCTCATTGACACCGGCTGGGGTGCCGGCAATCTGCGTGAGCATGTCCAGCGGCTCACCGCAAAACCTGTGATCCCCGCCCTCACCCACGGACACCTGGACCACTCCGGCGGCTGTGGGGAATGGGAGTGCGTTCTGATGCTGAGCGGAGCCGCGGCCGATCTGTATACCTGCCACCGGCTCCCCTTTGACGTGTCTGCCCTTCCCCACCCCGATTTCGAGCGTAGGCTGGTACAGGACGGGGATGTGATTGACCTGGGCGGACGGCGTGTGGAGCTGCTGCACATCTCCGCCCACTCCAACGGCTCCCTGGCCTTCCTGGACCGGGACAGCGGCTATCTCTTTGTGGGGGATGAGCTGGAGAGCGCCCAGGTCCTGATGTACGAGACGGAGAAGATCCCGGGCATCGACTTTGTCCTGGACGAACATCTCCGGGCCCATCACAGGAACATGCTCCGGCTGAAGGCCCGGGAGTCTGAGTATCAGCTCATCTTCCCCGCCCACAACGGCGCACCCATCGCCCGCTCCTATCTGGATGATTACATCGCCCTCACCGAGCATATCTATGCCGGAGACGCGAAAATCGAAGATCAGCTGCATCACAAATACGCCGAGGCCGGCGACCCGGAGCACAAACTGTGCCGGGTCCGCTGGGGCGGTGCCTCGTTCTTTGTCAACAAAGCAGACCTGATGCAGCTGTATGGGAGCAACCTGCTGCAGTAAAACCCGCCCCAAGCCATGACATTGGAGAGGAGATACCTGAATGCAAACACAGTGTTGGAATACAGACTGGAAATTCTGGGAGGAGCGCAACGCCTTCGCCCTGGTGTGGGATGTCCCGGAACAGGCCCGTACCATCACCTTGCCCCACGACGCCATGCTGGAAAAGGCCGCCGTACCGGACAGCCCCAACGGCGGAAACACCGGATACCGGAACGGCGGCAACTACGTGTACGTCAAGCAGCTGTATGCACCGGAGGAGTACCGGAACCAGACGGTGCAGCTGAAGTTCGAGGGCGTCTATATGAACGCCCTGGTGTATGTCAACGGACAGCTTGCTGCCCAGCATCCCTACGGCTACACCCAATTCTGTGCCCCTCTCAACGACTACCTGCAGTATGGCCAGAGCAATGAAATCCGGGTCCTGGTGAAAAACAGCGCCAGCCCCAACAGCCGCTGGTATACCGGCAGCGGCATCTACCGGGATGTGTGGCTTCAGACCGGCGGGCTGATCCACATCCCGGATTCCGGGCTCCACGTGATCACCCGCTGGGCGGACCGGGAACAGGCAAACCTGACCGTCTCCGTCACGCTGGCAAACCGGAGCCATGCGGCCAGCGAAATCACGGTGGAAACCGAGCTTCTGGATCCCTCCGGCAGGCCCGCTGCATCTGCGGCATTTCCCGTGGCGCTGGCTGCCGGGCGGGTGGAGACGATCGACCAGGACCTCTGCGTTTCCGACCCCGCCCTCTGGTCCGCGCAGACGCCGGAACTGTACCGGTGCGTGGTGCGCCTGCGCTGCGGGGAGACCACGCTGGATGAGGCACAGACCGCCTTCGGAATCCGGACCATGCAGCTGGACAGCCGGCACGGCCTGCGGGTCAACGGCACCAGTGTGAAGCTGCGGGGCGCCTGCATTCACCATGACAACGGTCTGCTGGGCGCCGTCACCAGCGACCAGGTGGAACTGCGCCGGGTCAGGATCCTGAAGCAGGCCGGCTTCAACGCCATCCGCATGTCCCACAACCCGGCCGGGGAGGCGCTGCTCCGGGCCTGCGACACCCTGGGTATGTATGTGATGGACGAGGCCTTTGACATGTGGTCCCGGCCCAAGAGCGACTGCGACTACAGCCTGTTTTCCGGGAAATGGTGGCGAGACGACGTGGAGGCGCTGGTCCGGAAAGACCGGAACCACCCCAGCGTGATCTTCTATTCCCTGGGCAACGAGATTCCGGAGGTGGGCACCCCCCAGGGCTCCGCCCTGGGCCGGGATATGGCCCGGCTCATCAAGGCCATGGATCCGGAGCGGTTTGTGATGGTATCCGTCAACGGCGTCTTTGCCTCCGGCGACCGCATCGGGCAGATCATGGCGGATGTGCTCGCCTCCTCCCCGGCGGATGACGCCATCCAGGGCAATGTGAATGACTTCATGGCCGTCATGGACGCCAAGATGGACGACATTGTGGTTCACCCCATCGTCAGCAGCCGGTTGGAGCATGCCGCAGCGGGTATGGACCTGCTGGGATACAATTACATGACCTCCAGATATCTCGGCGACGCCAGCGCCTATCCCCAGCGGGTCATGGTGGGCAGTGAGACCTATCCCCCTCAGATCGTCCGCAACTGGCCGCTGGTGGAACGGCTTCCCAGCCTGGTGGGCGACTTCACCTGGACGGGCTGGGATTACATCGGAGAGGCCGGCGTGGGCATCCCCGCCTATCAGTTCGGCGAGGGCGGTTTCGGCGCCCAGTACCCCTGCCAGCTGGCCTATTGCGGCGACATCGACATCACCGGGTTCCGCCGTCCCGCCTCTTATTTGCGGGAGATTGTGTTCGGGCTGCGCCAGGCGCCCTATATCACGGTTCAGGATCCAGCTCATTACGGACAGGCGCTGAGAAAGACCCCCTGGGTGATCAGCGACAGCTGCTCCACCTGGAACTGGACCGGTTGGGAGGGGAAGCGCGTGATTGTGGAGATCTATTCCCCCGGCACCCAGGTGGAGCTGTTCCAGGACGGAGTCAGCCTCGGCCGGAAACCGGCGGGCGAGGCGGCCGGCTATACCGCGCTTTTTGAGACGGTGTACCGCCCGGGCAAACTGCTGGCCGTGTCCTACGACGGGGACCGGGAGACCGGGCGGATGGAACTGACCAGCGCCGGCGCCCCGTCCGGACTTCGTCTGGAAGCGGAACCCGCGCCTGACGGGGCCGGCCACCCGCTGCGCTATGTCCACATTGCGGTTTGCGATGCGGAGGGTCAGGTCGTCACCGACCAGGACACCCAGATCACAGTCCGGATTTCCGGCGGCGCTCTGGCAGGGCTGGGCAGTGCAGACCCCAAACCGGCATTCAACTATACCGGATACACCACCAGAACCCACCACGGCCGTGCTCTGGCCATTGTCCGCTGCGAAAGCGCCCGGGACATTGCCGTGCAGGTTTCCGCAGACGGACTGCCCGACGCCCAACTGACCCTTACCCTGTGATCCAGACCTTTTGAAGGAGATGAGCTCCATGATTGACTACAAAGCAAAACCGTTCTACCTCTCCGACGAGGACATTGCCTGGGTGGAACAGACCCGCTCAGCAATGACCACCGAGGAAAAAATCGGCCAGCTGTTCTGCCTGACAGATATCATCACCGACCCGGAGCAGCTGCAGACGCTGGTCCGGACCTACCACCCCGGCGGGTTCATGTACCGGGCCGGAAACGGCGAGGACATCCAGCGGGCCTATCAGGCCATGCAGTCCGCCTCCAAGGTGCCTATGCTGCTCCCCTGCAACCTGGAGAGCGGCGGCAACGGCATCTCCCCCGCCGGCACCTTTTTCGGCAGGCCCCTTCAGGTGGCCGCCACCGGCGACCCCGGCCAGGCCAGACGCCTGGGTCTGGTGTGCGCCCGGGAGGGCGGCGGCGTGGGCTGCAACTGGGCCTACGCCCCCATCATCGACATCGACTTCAACTGGCGCAACCCCATCACCAACGTGCGCACCTTCGGCTCCGATCCGGACACCGTGCTGGCCATGGCCACCGCCTTTTTGGAAGGCGTCCGGGAGAGCGGGTTCCCCATGGCCGTCTGCATCAAGCACTTCCCCGGCGACGGCGTGGATGAGCGGGATCACCATCTGATGCCCACCGTCAACAGCCTGGGCGTCCAGGAGTGGATGGACTCCTACGGCAGAGTCTACCAGAGCCTCATCGACCAGGGCGCCCAGACCGTCATGGCCGGCCACATCCTTCAGCCCGCCCTGGAGCGCCTGATCAACCCCGACATCCGGGATGAGGATATGCTGCCCGCCTCCCAGAGCAAGGCAATGCTCACCGGCATGCTGCGGCAGCGCATGGGATTCAACGGTCTGATCACCACCGATGCCACCCCCATGGTGGGCTTCTCCGCCCTCCAGAGCCGGGCGGACGCCATCCGCTCCGCCATCATGGCCGGCGCGGACATGCTGGTGTTCTGCAAGAACATCGACGAGGACTATGACGCCGTGAGACAGGGCCTGGCCTCCGGGGCGGTCACCATGGAGCGGCTGGACGAGGCGGTATCCCGCCAGCTGGCGCTGAAGGCCAGCCTTGGCCTGCACCGCAGCGCCATGCCCGACTGCAGGAATCTGCACTGGCTGGGCTGCGAGGAGCACGCCCAGTGGGCCAGGGAGTGTGCGGACCAGGCCATCACCCTGGTCAAGGACAACCAGCACCTGCTGCCCCTCTCCCCTGACCGGACGCCGAGAGTCCGGCTCACCGTCCTGGGTGAGGGCCAGACCGGCGGCTTCGGAGAGAGCGGCACTGTGGCCTCCGCCCTGAAAACCGCGCTGGAGCAGGCTGGCTTCACCGTCTCCCTCTACGACTACGCCACCATGGAGCACGGTGAGATCTTCACCGCCGGCGTGGCGGATCTGAAGGCGAAGTTCGACCTTTCCATTGTGGCGGCCAATGTGTCCACCGCATCCAACTACACCACCCGCCGGCTGGACTGGATCCCCCTGATGGCCGCCAACGAGCCCTGGTACGGCAAGGACATTCCCACCCTGTTCCTCAGCTTCTGCAATCCCTATCACATGGTGGACGTGCCGTACATCAGCACCTTTGTCAACTGCTATTCCTCCAGCTCCTTCTGTGTGGAGGCTGTGGTGGACAAGCTGCTGGGCAAGAGCGAATTTTCCGGCCGGTCCCCCGTTGACCCCTGGTGCGGGATGTGGGGCGCAAAATTCATGTAACAGGAGGACTTGGATATGAATCTGAAGGGTATTATTTTTGATCTGGACGGTGTGATCTGCTCCACCGATGAATATCACTATCAGGCCTGGAAGAAGATGGCGGACGATCTGGGCGTCTACTTCGACCGGGAGATCAACAACCGGCTGCGGGGCGTGTCCCGGATGGAGAGCCTGAATATCATCCTGGAGCGGTACACCGGTCCCGCGCTGTCCCAGCAGGCGCTCACCGACCTGGCCACCAAGAAAAACGAACTCTACCGCACCCTGCTGGGCCAGATGACCCCGGCAGACCTCACCCACGAGGTGAAAACCACCCTGGACACCCTCCGGAGCCTGGGCCTGAAGCTGGCCATCGGCTCCTCCAGCAAAAACGCCCCCTTTATCCTGGAGCGGATCGGGCTGGCCGGCTATTTCGACGCAGTGGCCGACGGAAACTGCATTCAGCACTCCAAGCCGGACCCGGAGGTCTTCCTGAAGGCGGCGCAATTCCTGGACCTTGCCCCGGCCGCCTGCCTGGTGGTGGAGGACGCCGTCGCCGGCGCCCAGGCCGGGCACGCCGGCGGCTTTGCGGTGGCCTGTGTGGGCGACGCAGCGCAGGCGGGCGCCGGGGACTACAATCTCACCGGCTTTGCCCAGCTGCTGGATGTGGTGCAGACACTCTGACCGGAAAGGCTGGATGCGGCATGATTCTTGAACGGATTCCCCTGTGGCCGGACCGGGACGACGTGGCGGTCACCGCATATATCACCCCGCCTGATCCAGACTGGCCCTTTCCCGCCGACCCGTGCCCGGGAATTGTGGTGTGCCCCGGCGGGGCCTATCTGAATCTCTCCCCCCGGGAAGGCGCCCCCATGGCCCTGGAGGCCTGCGTCCGGGGCTACCAGGCCTTTGTCCTGGAATATACCGTCGCCTCCCGGGCGCCGGCGGGGACGGATCTGCGCTATCCCGCCCAGCTGATCGACCTGGCCAGGGCCATCACCGTGATCCGGGAACACAGCGCCCGCTGGCATCTGGACCCGGACAAACTGGCCCTCATGGGTTTTTCCGCCGGCGGGCACCTGTGCGCCAGCTATGCGGTGCACTGGCACGAGCCCTGGCTGGCGCAGCGCGCCGGCGCCGCGCCGGAGCAGCTGCGTCCCGCCGCAGTTGTGCTGGGCTATCCCATTGCAGACTATGTGCTCCAGCAGTCCGGCGCACAGCCGCCCATGATGGTGGAGTCCGCCAAAGCACTGTTCGGAACCGCGCAGCCGGACCGCAGTCAGCTGGAGGCGCTCAGCCCCTGTCTGCATGTGACGGAACATACCCCTCCGGTCTTTCTCGTCCATGCGGCAAATGACAGCCTGGTCCCCGCGGGGAACAGCCTGCACATGGCCTCTGCCCTGTCCGAGGCGGGAATTGCCTATGAGCTGCACATCTTCCAGGAGGGAGATCACGGCTTTGCCTCCGGGCAGCCCATGGATCGGTCCTGGGAGGCGCAGCGCAACCGTGCCTGTGCGGCCTGGCTCCCCATGGCGTTCACCTGGCTGCTCAAGCAGTTCGACCCCGCCCTGAGGGAGCCCGGCCTTCCTCCGGCAGAGGAGTTTTTCCAGAGAAAACAACAGCAGTCTTGCTGAGCGGAGTCCGGCGGACTGCGGAAAGGAACCGTCATGCCCATCACCCATCTGAAACTCAACGGAATTACTCAGCCCCTGGGCTTTGCGCCCGGGCCGCTGCTGCTGTCCTGGCTGGTGGAGGGCTCAGCCGCCCAGGGCCAGCGGGAGGCCGGCATCTGCGTGCGGAGCTGTTCCGACCCGGAAACCGCGGTCTGGTCTTGCACGGGGGATCTGGACTGGTGCGGCACCCCGCTGCAGTTCACCCCCGCGCCCCGGACCCGGTATCAGATCGAGGTCTCCGTCACGGACAGCCAGGGTGCCCGCCATACCGGGACCACCTGGTTTGAGACCGGGAAGCTGGACGAGCCGTGGCAGGGGACGTGGATCAGTCCCCACCGCCAGCCCGCCCGGTCCCCCGTTCTGTCCTGCCGCTTTTCCGCCGGCGCGCCGGTTGTCTGCGCCAGGCTCTATGCGGTGGGGCTCGGCCTGTACCAGGCCCGCCTGAACGGGCAGCCCGTGTCGGAGGAGGTGCTGGCCCCCGGCGTCTGGGACTTTGAAGAAGAGACGCAGTACCAGACCTATGACGTGACGGACCTGATCCAGGCGGAGAACGACCTGGAGGTGACGCTGGGAAACGGCTGGTACAAAGGCAGATACGGCCTGGACCGGCCCCATCCGTTCGGAACGCGTTTTGCCCTGCTGGCGGAACTGCACCTTCTCTTCGCTGACGGGACCCGCCGGGTCATCTGCTCCGACGGCTCCTGGACCTGGCGGGAGAGCGACATCGGCGCCAACGGGATTTACGACGGAGAGGAGCTGGACCGGCTGTGGGCGGAGAGCAGTGACAATCCGGAGCGGCCGGTGGAGGTCATCCCCGCCCCGCTGCGTGTGACGGACCGGCTCAGCCTGCCGGTCCGGGAGATGGAGTCCCTGCCGGTCGCCCGGATCCTGCACACGCCGGCTGGCGAGACGGTTCTGGACTTCGGACAGAACCACACCGGCTGGATCCGGTTTCACTCCCGGCTGCCCAGAGGCGCCCGGGTGACGTTCGAGTTCGGAGAGACCCTGCAGAACGGTAATTTTTACAACGGCAACTACCGCACCGCCACCGGCGGGTTCCGGTACCGTTCCGACGGCCGGGAGGAGACCGTCTGCCCCACCTTCACCTTCTTCGGATTCCGCTATGTCCGGGTTTCCGGCTGGCCGGAGGAGCTCCCTCTGGAGCCCGGCGACTTCGACAGCCCGGTTCTCTATTCCGAACTGGAGCGCACCGGCTGGCTGACCACCGGGCCCCCTCTGGTGAACCGTCTGTATGAAAACGTGCTGTGGAGCCAGAAGTCCAATTTCCTGTCCATACCCACGGACTGTCCCCAGCGGGATGAGCGGCTGGGCTGGACCGGGGATGCCCAGGTATTCGCGCCGGCCGCCTGCTACAACATGGACTGCCGGGCCTTCTACCGCGCCTACCTGCACTTTGTGCGCGCAGAGCAGCGCAGGCACGGCGGGGCTGTGCCCACCTATGTGCCCAGCATGAACGACTTCACCTCCTGCGCCATCTGGGGGGACGCCGCAACGCTGATTCCGGCAGCCCTGCTGCGCTGGTCCGGAGTGGCGGAGGAGATCGGGGAACACTACCCGATGATGCAGGACTGGGTGGACCATGTGGCGGCGCAGAATCCGGGCCGCCTGTCCGAGACCGGATTCCAGCTGGGGGACTGGCTGGCCCAGGACGGAATCACACCCCAGAGCTTCAAGGGCGGAACCGACGACGTCTTTCTTGCCAGCGCCTACTGGATGAACAGCGCTCAAATTACCGCGGATCTTGCCGGAAGACTGGGCTTGTCCCGGCAGTCCGACCGCAATTCCAGACTGGCCGCTGAAATCCGGCAGGCCATCCTGGACCGTTACTTCACTCCGGACGGCCGGCTCTCCGTGGATACCCAGGCCGGATACGTCACCGCCCTGCACTTCGGGCTGTGGCGCCGGAAGGACCTTCTCCTGGCGCAGTTCCGGCGCCGTCTGCGCTTTGACAACTTCCAGATCCGGTGCGGCTTTGCGGGCGCCCCTCTGCTGTGCCGCGTGCTGGCGGAGCACGGCATGCCGGAGCTGGCCGCGCAGCTGCTTCTGAACCGGGACTTCCCGGGCTGGCTGTACTGCGTGGAACTGGGCGCCACAACCATCTGGGAGCGCTGGAACAGCCTGCTGCCGGACGGGACCATCTCCGGCACCGGAATGAACAGTCTGAACCACTATGCCTACGGCTCCGTCATGGAGTATGTGTACGCCCATCTGGCCGGCCTTCGGCCCGGTTCCCACGGGTTCCGGGACGCGGTCCTCGCCCCGGAGCCCAATCTCCGGCTGGGCCATCTGGACTGCACCTGCCTGACTCCCGCCGGACGGTACCGCTGCGCCTGGGCCATCGGCACGGACGGGCAGCTGAGCGTGCACCTGGAGATCCCCTTTGGCTGCACCGCGTCGGTGACGCTGCCCGGAAGCGGCCGTGCGCCTTTCCCCCTGACCGCCGGCGTCTACGACTACCGGTACAGGCCGGAAGCGGATTACCGGGCCGTCTATCACATGGATACCAGACTGTCCCAGCTGTCCGGCGACCCGGAGGCGGAGGAACTGCTCCGCTCGGCCCTGCCACAGCTCTTCGGGATCCTGAAAGAGGGCAATCGGGAATTCACCACCCAGACCTTCCGGGAGCTGAGCCAGGCCTTTTACCTGGGCCTGAATCCGGAGAATGTATCGGCGGCAGTCCAAACGCTGTCCGGCCTGCTCCGGGCCCCCGGCTGGGACCCGGAGGCATAAGGTTTCAAACAGATTCAGGCCGTCTGCGCCCTTTTCTGGCACAGACGGCCTGAATCTGTTTTTGCTCCCAATGCGCCGGATTACAGCGCAAAAACCCACGTCCGGTCCAGGCCCTTCAGCGCCACCTCTGCCCTGCCCTCTTTGTGCACGGTGATGGACTGGAGCAGATCCAGACACAGCCCATCGCCGGGCTGGGACATGGCCTGCCCCAGGTCGGCCGCCGTGTCCTCCCAGGATGGGGCAGCCGGCGCTTGTTCCGGATCCCGGTCCGGCGTGTCCAGCAATTGAAGCTGGCGGTCATACCGCTCGTTCAGGAACATCCCGTCCTCCCTGCCGATGGTGCCGGACAGGATCCCCTCCAGTACCAGCTGCTTCTTCCGGCGAAGCAGGTCCGCCTCCAGAGTGCACGCGGATCTGCGGCTGGCGCAGGCCTGTTCCCGCCGGGCAAGCACCTGCTGCAGCAGGCCAGTCAGCTGCCGGCACAGCTCCGGGCCGTCCTGGCTCAGGCTGTCCTGTACGGCGCGGCGCACCAGCAGCATGGCCGTGTCCTGCCGCAGCTGCGTTCCCACGTCGCAGCCGCAGAGACGGCCGTCCTCCTGCCTGATCCGGCAGCCCTCCGCGGCGGCTTTCCCGCACCGCCAGACCCGGTAGGGGGCACCGGAGGAGTCCTTTTTCACCCTGGACACGAAACTGCGGCCGCACTGCCCGCACAGGATCTTCCCGGACAGCGGATAGCTGCGTCCGCAGCCGCGCTGCGCCCCCGCTCTCCGGGCCCGGTTCCGGAGCTCCTCCTGCACCGCCTGCCAGACCGGCCGGTCCACAATCGCCTCATGGTGGTCCCGCAGCACCACCTGCTCCCGCTCCCCGTGGTTGTACTGGCGTTTGTGGCTGAGGTAGTCCGGCGTGAAGGTCTTTTTCTGCACCAGGTCTCCGCAGTACTTCTCATTCTTCAGAATCTTCCGCACCGTGGCGGCTGACCACCGGACCAGTCCCCGGCTGGACGGGATTCCCGCCTGCCGCAGCTCCCTGGCAATGGCGGCGCACCCCTTCCGCTCCTCCAGATAGAGGCGGAAAATCAGCCGGACCGTCCGGGCTCCGGACGGATTGACGCTGATCTGGCCGTGTTTTACATCGTATCCCAGCAGAGAGCCGCCGAATACCACGCCTTGCTCCATCCGCCTGTGCTGCCCCCACTGGACCCGCTGGGAGGTTTTCCGGCTCTCCTCCTGGGCAATGGTGGCCATGATGGACAGCCGCAGTTCCCCGTCGCTCTCCAGGGTATTGATGTGATCCAGCAGAAAGATCACGCCGATCCCCCAGCTTTTCAGCAGCCGGGTGTAATAGAGGGTATCCACGGTGTTTCTGGCAAAGCGGCTCACCTCTTTGGTGAGAATCAGATCCAGACGCTTTTCCCGCGCCGCCTGGATCATCCTGCGAAACTGCGTGCGCTTCTCGGTACTGGTCCCGGACAGCCCCTCGTCAGCATACAGCGCCTGAAGCTGCCAGTCCGGATGGCGGCCTATTTCCCGCCGGAAATAGCGCTGCTGGTTTTCCAGGGAGTTGGCCTGGTCCAGCTGGTCCGTAGACACCCGGCAGTACGCCGCCACCCGCAGCATCAGACCTGCCATCCCTCTGGTCCCGGCTCACCCGGTGTCCGGACACCGCCGGAGAGCAGGCGAAAGCCCTCGTCCAGCTGCTGTGCGGTGAGTTTTCCCTGGCGGAACAGCTCCCGCAGGCACGCGCCCAGAACCTCCCTGCGGAACTGGTCTGTGACCGGCCCCTGCGGACTGCACTCCATCAGCTGCGGCTCCCTTCGTCTCATCCCCCATCCCCCCTGAGACAGGAATATGAAACCATGGCCGGAAACATGCCTGCCCCGGCGCAGCTCAGGGTCCCATCCCGGCGGGGCCGGTCAGCCCTCCCGCTCCCCGCTTCCCGGCAGGCTCAGGTGTCCGTTGTTCAGAAGTGTGGACAGAGAGAGTTTCTTGGTCTGGCCGCTTTCAAACGCAATGGTGACAATATCGCCGTTGCGGGCCGTCAGGATCCCGGGTCCGAAGGCCCGGTGCATCACACGCACACCGGGCCGATAGTCCTCCGTGGGCAGCACTTTCTTCTTCCAGCGGGGAATCCGGACCGGTTCCCGCCTGGCCGGAGCCCCCGGGGTCCTGTGTCTGTCCGGGAAGAGCTCCTCCGTAAAGGTGGAGTGTATGGCGGCGCTGCGGAAGGAGAACAGGGACAGCTCCCGCTTCGCCCTGGTCATGGCCACATAAAACAGGCGCCGCTCCTCTTCATACTCAAGCAGCTCTTCCTCCGAAAGCGCCTGGGCCGGATCCGTTTTGGGCAGGATGCCGTCCATCACATCCATCAGAATGACCTGCTCATACTCCAGCCCTTTGCTGGAGTGAATGGTGGAGAGCAGAAAAGAACTGTCCGGGTCCCGGGAACCGGCCTTGACAATGTCCTGCAGCTCGTCCAGCCGGTTCAGCAGCGCACCGGGGTCCGCATGCGGGGTGCCCAGGATCTTCAGGATCTCCGCCCTGCCCGTGTCCTGACCGCTCTTTCTCATCCAGTCAATATACTTCATGTCGTGGAGAAACAGGGCCACCGCCCCGTCTCCCCGCCGGTTCAGGATCCGCCTCAGGTCATCCTGAAGCTCCGCACAGCGCTCTCTGATCCACTGGGGGACCCCGCTCTTCCCCGCGATGTACTTCAGGACCGGCACTCCGGAGACAGCCGCCTGCTGTGCCGCCTCTGCGGCCAGTGCCTTGCTGACTCCGGTTCCGAATTTATAGTACAGGGACAGAAATGCCTCCCCGTCCTCCGGATGTTCCGCCAGCCGGATGGCACTGCGGAAGTCCTGCACCACACGGCTGGAAAAGAACAGGCTGTCCACCTCCCGGCACCGGTATGGGATGTTCCCGCGGCTGAGCAGGTCGATCAGAGGCAGGGCACAGATATTGTCCCGGAACAGGACCGCAGTCTCCCGCCTGCAGTCCCGGGCCAGCTGAGCCAGATACGGATACTGTTTCTGCCTGTCATGCACCGGAATTCTGCGCACCTCCGGCCCGTCTCCCTGCGTGGCCACCATGCACTTCGGGTGCCGGTTCACGTTTTTGGCAATGATCTGATTGGCTGCCGCCACAATCTGACGGGTGGACCGGTAGTTCTGCTCCATGTACATGACCCTGGCATCCGGGTAGACCGACTCAAACTCCATCAGCGCCTGAGGATAGGCCGCCCGGAAGCCGTAGATGCTCTGATCCTCGTCTCCCACCATAAACAGGTTCCTCTTTTTCCCCGCCAGCAGACGCACCACATTGTGCTGGATCTTGGAGGTGTCCTGGGCCTCATCCATGCAGAAGTAGTCGTACGTCTGCTGCACCAGCTCCAGGATCCGGGGATATTGCTTCAGAATCCTCAGGGCGTACACCATCTGATCGTCATAATCCATCAGATGCATGGACCGCAGGGCCTTGTCGTAGTCCTTGAAAAAGCGGGCAAAATCCAGAGTCTCCACCTTCAGCTGCGCCAGTTCCTGGTCGCTGAGCATCTGGTTTTTTGCGTAGGAGATCGCCGTCTCCAGACTCCTGAGAATGCTCTGCGTGGCAAACTCCTCCGTCTGCCTGTGGTAGAGCGCACTGAGAATGGCGCTTTTCCGCTTCCCGTCCGTCAGCAGGCTGAATGCCCTGCGGTCCAGTTCCCGCTCATATAGCCGGATAATCCGGCTGCACACGCCGTTGATGGTGCGGAATTCCATCTGATCCGCTTCCTCCTGTCCGAACAGCTGGGCATACCGGCTGCGCATGTCTTCGGTGGCCGCAACGGTATAGGTCATGGTCAGGATGCGCCCCGGCGCAATCCCGCGCACACAGCGCATATACCCCAGCCTTGTGACCAGCACCGTGGTCTTTCCGCTGCCGGGGACCGCCAGGAGGAGAACCGGGCCGCTCACCGCGCGCACCGCGGCCGCCTGCTGCGCATTCAGATTGGCGCAGTACTTCGATTGAAACTGTTCCTCACTCAGCAAGCTGTTCAGCCCTCCTGTCCCGTAAAAATACATACCGCGTCTGTGTGGACTCCTCCGGTGCGAACCGGTAGCCCAGCCGGTCAAAGTCCTGCGCGGCTTCCGGGCGGTCCGCCCGGCACTGGGCCAGGTACCGCACCATCTCCCCCCGGGCCATCTTGTACAGGGTGCCCTTCTCCACCGTCTTGCCCCCGACCTTCTCCCCGAAGATGCAGGTGACCACCCGGGCGCCGTCCGGCACGCAGGCGCTGACGCACCGGCTGTATTCTTTGGAGGCGAGGTCGAGCACGCAGTCTGTCTCCGCAAAGAGCCGGTCCGCAATCCCGCTGCCCCAGAACTGATAGAGATTCTCCGCCGGACCGACGGCCAGCCTGGCCTGCATCTCCAGCCGGTAGGGAGCCACTCCGTCCAGCGGCCGCAGAATCCCGTACAGCCCGGACAGAATCCGCAGATGCTCCTGGACATAGTCATATTCTCCCTGGGTGAAGACAGCCGGCGCCATGTACCGGTACTGTATCCCCTCATAGGACAGAAGGGCAGGCGTGAGTCCGCGCCGCAGATCCAGGTGCTCCAGCCGCTCCACATTCAGCCGCGCAATGGCGTCGCTGCACCGCCAGAGCTGTTTCAGCTGCCCGTAGGACATGCCCCGCAGGACGGCCAGAATCCGCTCGGCCTGCTCCAGAAACACCGGAAGCTCCCGCCAGGGCAGGCTGTCCGGGTCGGAGCGCATCTTTTTGGCGGGGGAGATCATGAGTTTCACTGCGGCATCGCCGCCTTTCAAAAAAGAGTTTCGGGAAACGGCCCCGCGGGCAGGGCCAAAAGGTCCGCTTTGGCTCCCCGGCAGGTACCGAGGAACTGGGCCACCTGGAGATGATCGGCGCCATTGTGCACCAGCTCACCCGGAAGCTCAGCGATGAGCAGATCAAGACAGCGGGGTTCGACACCTATTTTGTGGATCACACCGCCGGCGTCTACCCCGCCGCCGCCTCCGGCTGGCCCTACAACGCCGCGTCCATGGCGGTGAAGGGCGACGTCATCTGCGATCTCACGGAGGACCTGGCCGCCGAACAGAAGGCCCGGGTCACCTACGACAATATCCTGCGCCTGTCCGACGACCCGGACGTCAACGACGTCATCCGCTTCCTGCGGGAGCGGGAGATCGTACACTTCCAGCGCTTCGGCGAGGCCATTGAGCTGGCCAAAGAGCGCATGAATCAGAAAAACGTCTACTATATGAATCCCGCCTTCGACCGGTAAACACAGTCCGGGCCTGTCATCCGATGGATGGCGGGCCCGGACCGCAGTTTTATGGATTGCAGCTTCCGCAGGGCTGATAACCCTGGGCGATGAGCAGTTCCCGGGTTCCCTCGTAGTCCTGCCGGTTTTCCGGCTTCATATCTGCCACGCTGGAGCAGTCCGGCAGATGGAACCGGTGGCTGTTGGTATTCAATACGTAGTGATGGACCTCGCCCTCCTCAAAGGCGGAGAGATCCGCCTCGTTTTCCCCGGTGGCGTAGTCGATCTTCACACCGGGCTGGACGTTGTACACATAGACGTTGAAACACACGCCCTCCCCTTCGTCCTCCACGGAGATGGCCTCCATCTGCACGCCGCTGGCCAGCAGGTTGGTGCCCTCAAAGACCGGCGTCACCCGGTAGAGCACATGGTTTCCCGTCTCGCTGACATAGTCCGCCACCATGTTCTCAAAGGGCAGCATTCCGTCCACATTCATGTATCGGGTCCCGGTGATCAGATTGCGCTCATTGGCGTTTTCTCCGGTGAGCTGGAACCCGATGAGATGGCAGCGGTTGTACAGATACCCGCCGTCCACGAACTCGTACTGCTGATTCACCCACCCGGTGGGCTCCACCTCGCTGATGGACTCCCGGTCCTCGGTGGGCATGGTCTCCAGGCCCACATTGGCGTAGGCCGGGCCGCATCGGCCCAGCCGGTCCAGGTCACTGTACAGCTCAAAGGACTGGGTGGTGAAGTCGTCCAGCGTGAAGTCCGGCTGGTTGTCCGCCAGGATCACGTAGGGCTCTCCGGAATAGTCCGGAATGGAATCCAGCTCCACGCTGGGGGACGGGACCGGCAGCCGCTGGCTGCAGCCGCACAGCAGCGCCAGAAGCAAAGCCAGCAGCGTCAGAACGGCGGCCGGCACACGTTTCCGGATCATGTTCTCAACGCGCCTCCTCTCAGCCCCTGACCATGCCGCTGTCCGCCACTGCGGCGACAATCTCCTTCATCACCGGCACCGGCTGGACCAGGGCGAACCGTACATATCCCTCGCCCAGAGAGCCGAAGGCGGAGCCCGGCGTACACAGCAGCCCGGTGCGGTCCAGCAGCTCATAGCAGAATGCCACACTGTTCTCATATCCGGCGGGCAGCGGCCCCCAGGCGAACATACTGCCCTGGCTGTCCGGCACGTTCCAGCCAATGGAGCGCAGTCCGCCGCACAGGGCATCCCGCCGGGCCTGGTACGCCAGACGCTGGCGCTCCACCCCGTCCTGAGGGCCGTTGAGGGCCGCCACCGCGGCGGCCTGCACCGGCAGGAAGATGCCGTAATCGATCTGGGAGCGCAGGCGACGGAAGCAGCCCACAATCTCCCGGTTGCCCAGCACAAAGGAGATCCGGGCCCCGGTGAGGTTGTAGGTCTTGGACAGGGAGTTGAACTCCACCCCCACCTCTTTTGCCCCGGGATAGGACAGGAAGGACTTGCCCACCCTGCCGTCGTAGAGGATCTCGGAGTAGGCGTTGTCGTGGATGAGGATAATCTCATACTGTCTGGCAAAGGCGATGAGCCGCTCATAGAAGCTGTCCGGTGCGGTGACGCACAGGGGATTGGCGGGATAGGACACCACCATGAATTTTGCCTGCCGGGCCAGCTCCGGATCGAAGTGCTCCAGATCCGGCAGGAATCCGTTCTCCTCCCGCAGCTCATAGCCCACGCAGCGGGCCCCGCACAGATAGGGCCCGATTTCAAAAATCGGATAGCCGGGATTGGGCACCAGCACCACATCCCCCGGGTCGCACAGCGCCCAGCCGATGTGGGTCAGGCCCTCCTGGGAGCCGTAACTGGCCGTCAGCTCGTCCGGCTCCAGAGCCACACCGTAGCGGCGCTCATACCAGCGCTGTACCGCGCACACCAGCTCCGGCGTCTCGCCCAGGGAATAACGATAGTTTTTGGGATCCGACGCGGCCCGGGCCAGCGCCTCCACCACGTGGGGTTCCGGGAGAAAATCTGGCGTGCCGATGGACAGGTTGTACACCTGCTTCCCCTGGGCCTGCCGCTCCTTCTTCCGCTCGTCCAGCACGTTGAAAATACCGGGCTGGAAACTCTCCATCCGCTTTGCACTTTGAATTCTCATCTGATATCACGCTTTCTCTCTGTCTGGATCCTCCGGACGGATCAGGGCCAGTACCTGCGCCCGATCTGCGTCCCCCTCTCCCAGGAGGGCGAGGAACTGTGTCTCGTCAATGACGGCAACGCCCAGCTCCTGGGCCTTGCGCAGCTTGGAGCCGGCGGCCTCGCCGGCCACCACACAGCTGGTCTTTCTGGACACCGAGCCGGACACCTTGGCCCCCAGCGCCTCCAGCTTGGCCCCCGCCTCTTTCCGGGAGAAGGCGGACAGCTCCCCGGTGAGCACGAAGGTCAGGCCGGAGAGCAGGTCTCCCACCGGCTGCGCCGTACTCACCATGGAAACCCCCACCTCCTTCAGCTGCGCAATGAGGTGCCGGCTCTGGGGAGAGGCAAACCACTCCACCAGATTCCGGGCGGTGATCTCCCCGATGTCGTCGATGGCGGTGAGCTCCTCCATGGACGCACCGGCCAGCTTGTCCAGGGTGCCGAAGCGGGCGGAGAGCACCTTGGCCGCCTTCTGCCCCACCTGGCGGATGCCGAAGGCGAAGAGCAGCCTGGACAGGTCGTTCCGCTTGGACTTCTCCAGGGCCGCCAGCAGATTCTGGGCGGACTTCTTGCCCATCCGGTCCAGCCCGGCGATCTGCTCCTCCCGGAGCCGGTACAGATCCGCCGGGGTCTTCACCAGTCCCGCATGGACCAGTGACTCCACCACGGCGGGTCCCAGCCCCTCAATGTCCATGGCGTCCCGGCTGGCAAAATGGGTGAGGTTGCGCAGCAGCTGGGCCGGGCACTCCGCGCCGGTGCACCGGATGTGTGCCCCGTCCTCGTCCCGCACCACCGGCGCGCCGCACACGGGGCAGACGGCGGGCATCCGGTAGGGCACGGTGCCCTCCGGCCGTTTTTCCGTCACCACCCGGACGATCTCCGGGATGATCTCCCCCGCCTTCTGCACAATCACCGTATCCCCGATGCGGATGTCCTTCTCGGTGATGTAGTCCTGGTTGTGCAGGGTGGCGTTGGTCACCGTGGTGCCCGCCAGCCGCACCGGGGCCACCACCGCCTTGGGGGTAAGTACGCCGGTGCGCCCCACCTGCACCACAATGTCCTGTACCACGCTCTGCTTCTGCTCCGGAGGGTACTTGTAGGCGGCCGCCCAGCGGGGGAATTTCGCCGTCTCGCCAAGGCTCGCCCGCTCTGTAAGGTCATTCAACTTCACAACTGCCCCATCGATGTCAAAGGGGTAATCCTCCCGTCCGTCCCCGATGCGGAAGATCTCCTCCTGCACCCGGGCCATGTCCGTCTCCAGGGCGTAGTCGATCACCTTGAAGCGCAGGCTCTTCAGCCAGTCCAGGCTGGCGCCGTCCGTCTCGAAGGCCGGGCCGTCCCAGAACTGGATGTTGAACAGCACGATGTCCAGCCCCCGGGCGGCGGCGATTTTCGGGTTCAGCTGCCGCAGGGAACCGGCGGCGGCATTGCGGGGATTGGCAAACAGGGGCTTGCCCTCCAGCTCCCGCTTCTCATTGAGCCGTTCAAAGGTCTTTTTGGGCATGTAGACCTCCCCCCGGACAATGAGCCGGCCGGGCGCACCCTCAATCCTCATGGGAATGGAGCGGATGGTGCGCAGATTTTCCGTCACATCCTCTCCCACGGCGCCGTCGCCCCGGGTCGCCCCCCGGACAAACAGCCCGTCCTGGTACTCCAGCGCCACGGACAGGCCGTCCACCTTGGGCTCCACCAGGTATTCCACCCGGTCCGCGTGCTCCCGCACCCGGTGGTCAAAGTCCCGGAGCTCCTCCGGGGAGAACACGTCCTGCAGGCTCTGGAGGGGAACCTGATGGACCACCTGCCGGAAGGCATCCAGCGCCTGGCCGCCCACCCGCTGGGTGGGAGAATCCGGGGTGATCAGCTCCGGATGGGCTCCCTCCAGATCCTCCAGCTCCCGGAGCAGCCGGTCGTACTCGAAGTCGGAGATGGTGGGGCGATCCAGGACATAATAGTTGTAGTTATGTTCGTTGAGCTCCTGCCGGAGCTGCTCTGCCCGAAGTTTCTCATCCATGGCAAACAAACCTGCGCCGCACAGGCGCTCCTTTCACGTAGTTACTCTGTCTGCAGCCCGTCGCCTTGCGGGAGCATCTGGACGTAGGTATCCGGCACCTCTCCCACAATGACCGTCTCCGCCACCGGGACAGCCTGTTCCACGGTGACCTGGACAAGTTCCCCGGGAAT
Source organism: uncultured Oscillospiraceae bacterium (assembly GCA_944385435.1). GTDB lineage: Bacteria > Bacillota > Clostridia > Oscillospirales > Oscillospiraceae > Enterenecus. Next base: position 68,573 of record CALWXG010000002.1, on the reverse strand, counting down.
CACCAGATAGACGGACACAGCCAGAGTCAGATCAATTTTATGCAGGGTCTGATTGACCCCCGCGGAGGAAAACGAACTGCGGAAGGAGGCAGTCACGTCTCCCACCGTCTGAAGGCTGACCCGGATCTCGGGACCCAGGCCGGATAAAAACAGCCAGCCGGACAGCGTACCCAGGGGAATGCTCAGCTCATCCGGATCAATGTGCTCCAGCCGGTTGACCACCCGCTCCACCACCAGACGCTGGAACCGGGCATTGGCCCGGGTATTTCCGGTGAGCGAGCTCACGCTCCCCTCCCCGTCGGTGGTGACGGTGACAAAGCTGGCGTAGTCCGCCCCCAGCTGGGCCAGGGTGTCGTCCACCGCCGCGGCGGAGACCTCCGACACCAGGTTGGTGGCCTTGCTCACCGCCATGGTGCGGATGAGCGGACGCAGCTGGCGGGAAAGCAGAAGAAAGAAGAGGAGGATCAGTCCGGCGCTCACCAGCAAAGAGGGCAGCCAACCGGGCAGTCTTCTCCCAGTTCCCCGCATCCGCAGCCTTTTTCGGCGGAAACAGCCCACGGGCATACCATCACCTCACAGGGAAACTGTATGCACCGGTCAGCTTGGACTATTCGCCCAGCAGTTCCTCCACCGCCAGCAGAATGCCCGCTTTCCCCGACTCGTAGGTCAGCCCGCCCTGGAGATAGACGGTATAGGGCTCACGCATGGGGGCGTCGGCGGACAGCTCAATGGACGCGCCCTGGATGAAGGCCCCCGCCGCCATGATGACCTGGCAGTCGTAGCCGGGCATGTCCCAGGGCTCCGGGGTCACATAGGAGTCCACCGGCGCGCCGGACTGGATCCCCTTGCAGAACCGCTTGACCTTTTCCGGGTCGCCCAGATGGATCATCTGAATAATGTCATGGCGGACCTGATCCGATCCGGGTTCCGTCTCATAGCCCAGCAGCTCCATGACCCGGGCGCCGAAGACGGCGGTCTTCAGCGCCTGCGCCACGGTGTGGGGGGCCAGGAACAGGCCCTGGTACAGCAGGCGGTTGTTGCCCAGGGTGGAGCCGCACTCCCGGCCGATGCCGGGACAGGTCAGACGCATGGCGGCCCCTTCGATGAGGTCGTGCCGGCCGGCCAGATAGGCCCCGGTGGGAGCCAGGCCGCCGCCGGGATTCTTGATGAGGGAGCCCACCACCAGGTCCGCACCCACATGGGTGGGTTCCCTTTCCTCCACAAACTCCCCGTAGCAGTTGTCCACCAGAATGGCGGCCCCGGGATTGACCCGGCGGACAATGGAACACATCTCGCCGATCTCCTCCACACTCAGGCTGGCGCGGGTGGAATAGCCCTTGGAGCGCTGGATCAGCACAACCTTCACCCTGGGGTCCGCGGCGGCTCGCTCCAGGCCGGCCAGGTCCGGGGTATCCTCCGCCGTGAGCTCCACCTGGCGGTACTCAATCCCATAGTCCTTCAGGGATCCCCGTCCCTTGTCCGTCACGCCGATCACACCCAGCAGGGTGTCGTAGGGCGCGCCCACGGCGGACAGCAGCACGTCCCCCGGCAGCAGCGCGCCATACAGTGCGGCGGAAATGGCGTGGGTGCCGTTGACAAATCCGATGCGCACCAGGGCATCCTCGGTGCCGAACAGCTGGGCGTAGATCAGATCCAGCTGATCCCGGCCCAGGTCGTCGTACCCGTATCCGGTAGTCCCGGCAAAATAGCCCTCCGCCACCCGGTGGTCCCGGAAGGCGGCCAGTACCCGCTGGGTATTGTACTGGGCGATAGAGTCAATCCGTTCAAACTGCTCTCTCAGTCCCTCCTCCGCCTGGGCGGCCAGGGAGCGGACTCGTTCTGAAAACTGCAAAGGCATAATACTTAACACTCTTTCTCTAACCTACATTCTGCAAAAGCGCGGACCAGCTCCGCGCAGGCGCGCATGTCCTCCAGATCCGCCAGTTCCATGGGGCTGTGGCCGTAGCGCCAGGGGATGGAGATGCCGCCGGTGGGCACGCCGGACCGGGTGAGATGAATGGGGCCGCCGTCGGTGCCGCCGGCGCGGATCACATCCCGCTGGGCCTTGATCCCCTGCTCTCCGGCCAGTGCCATCAGCTTCTCCACCATCCAGGGGTGGCAGATCACGGAGCCGTCCATCACCTTCACCGCGGCGCCGCCGCCCAGCACGCTGCTCACCAGGTGCTTGGACTCCGGCTCATCGTCCGCGGGGGTCACGTCCAGGGCCACGCCGTAGTCCGGATCAATGCCCCAGGCGGCAGTTTTGGCCCCTCTGGTGCCCACCTCCTCCTGGACGGAGAAGACAAAATACAGGTCGTTGTCCCACTTCCGGATCATGGACATGGCCATGAGCTGCACCGCGCAGGAGGCGCGGTTGTCCAGATAGGGGCCGCTGACCCGGTTGCCCATCCGGGCCAGGCGGGTGTCAAAGACCGCCACATCCCCGATCTGGACCCGCTGCAGGGCCTCCTCCCGGTCCGCGGCGCCGATGTCCAGGAACAGGTCGGAAATCTTCACCTTGGCCAGGTCCGTACCGGCCTGAACGCCCACCACGCCGGCCTGTCCGTTCCGGAAGCGCACCGGGGTGTGGAGCACCTTCAGCGGGGAGATGCCGCCCACCGCGCCCACCCGGACAAAACCGTGCTCGTCCACGTGGGTGGCCACCAGGCCGATGGAGTCCATATGGGCGGAGAACATCACCTTCGGGCCCTTGCCCTTTTTTCGGCAGATGAGATTGCCCATGGTATCCCGTTTGATCTTGTCGCAGTAGGGGGCGGCCAGCTCCTCTATGAGCTTGGCCGCCTCGTCCTCCCCGCCGGAGGGGCCGTACACGGCGGTGAGCCGTGTGAGAAGTTCCATCATATCCATGTTCATGACCTCCTGTCAGCTGCGCTCGGCCATGGCCGCCACAAAGAGGCGGGCCAGGGTGAGCATGTGTTCCATATCAGAGATGCTGGCCACGCTGCTGGGCGCGTGGAGATACCGGACGGCGGCGGAGATGCCCGTCACCCGCACGCCGGTCTTGGTGCGCTGGATGGCGCCGGCGTCGGTGCCGCCGGACAGATAGTGCTTCATCTGCCAGGGCACGTTGTGCTCCCGGGCCAGATCCCGCAGCAGCTCAAACAGCGCCCGGTCGTAGATGGCGCTGCCGTCCATCCAGGAGATCACAGGTCCTCTTCCCGGCCAGCACACCTGGGTGTGCTCGTCCAGGGCCGGATTGTCCGCGGCGGTGGTACCCTCCAGCACCAGGGCGATTTCCGGCGTCACGGAGAAGGCCGCGCCGAAGGCGCCCCGGGTCCCCACCTCTTCCTGTACCGTAAAGACAAAGGTGCAGTCCATGGGCAGCTCCTCCTCCAGAAGCTTCACCAGCACGGCGCAGCCCACCCGGTCATCGATGGCCTTGGCCTTCAGCATCCCGTCGCCGAACTGCACCACGTCGCCGGCAAAGACACAGCAGTCCCCCAGCTCCACCAGATGTTCCGCGCTCTGCCTGTCCCCGGCGCCGATGTCGATATAGTAGTCGGTCAGGGGCGGCACCTTCTTGCGCTCCTCCGGCGTGGTCATGTGAATGGCCTTCAGGCCCAGGATGCCGGGCACCCGGTTGGCGCCGATCAGCACCTGCTTTCCCAGCAGAACCCGGCGGTCGATGCCGCCCACGCAGGAGAACTTCAGATACCCCTCGTCGGTGATCTCCCGGACAATGAGGCCCACCTCGTCCATGTGGGCGCACAGCATCAGCTTGTTTCCGGTGGCTTTGGCGCCCTTCTTGAACACAATCAGGTTGCCCATGGCATCCACCCGCACCTGATCGGCATAAGGCGATACCCGGTCCCGGATATAGTCCCGCACCTCATCCTCAAAGGAGGATACCCCGGACAGGGCGCAGAGTTTCTTCACCGTCTCAATCATTGTGCGCCGGCCTCCTCTCCCAGGCTCTCCGCAAAGGCGGCCAGCAGCCTTGCCGTCTGCTCCAAATCGTCCAGATGCAGCACCTCTGCGGGGGTGTGCATATACTTCAGGGGCAGGGAGACCACCGCGGTGGCCACTCCCTCGTTGCAGATCTGCATCTTCCACGCGTTGGTGCCTGAATTGCCGCCCATGACCTCTTTCTGCACCGGAATTTCCCGGGCGGCCGCCTGATCCAGCAGCCGCCTGGTCATCCACCGGGTCATGTTGGGGCCGATGCCCACGGCGGGGCCGCCGCCCACCTCGTAGGCCTGACCCTTCGCGCTGTCCGGTGTCTTGCCGTGGGTCACATCCACCGCCACGCAGAAATCCGGGCGAAGCGTCTGGACCGCGGTGACCGCGCCGGCGGCGCTCACCTCTTCCTGTGCGCTGCCCATGAAATAGAGATCCACGTCCAGGTCCTTCTCCTGGAGCAGCTGCGCCGCCCGCAGCAGAGCCACAAAGCAGGACCGGTCATCCAGGGCCTTGCAGCACACCTGCCGCTCCCCCAGGCGCAGGAAAGAGGAGCGGAACACCATGGGCGTTCCGATGGGGATCAGCGCCTGCGCCTGTTCCTGGCTGAGGCCGGTATCCACATAAAAATCCTGGATGGGAGGCGCCTTCTCCCGGTCCTCCTCAGAGAGCACGTGGGGCGGAAGACAGGCCACCACACCCAGTCTGGGGGGATCGGTGAGGATGGTCAGCTCCCGGTCCGGGAGCATCCGGGGATCCACCCCTCCGATGGTGCCGAAACGCAGGAACCCGTCCTTGATCCCGGTGACCACCAGGCCGATCTCATCCAGATGGGCGTCCAGCAAAAGCTTCTTCGCCCCCGGCTTCCCGCAGCGGCGCACGCCGATCACGTTGCCCAGGCGGTCTGTCCACACCTCGTCCACCAGGGGCTCCAGCATCCGCTTCGCCTCTTCCGCCGCAGGGCGCTCATAGCCGGAGGGCGCGCACACCGTGCACAGCCGCTCCAGCATTTCACAACTATCCAAAACCATTCACACCTTTCTATGGCTGCAACTCCATGACATACTGCTTGAAGGCATTGCCCCGCTCCTCAAAATTCTTGAACTGGTCAAAGGATGCGCTGGCCGGCGAGAGAATCACCACGTCGCCGGGGCGGGCAATCTCCCGGGCCTGAAGCACCGCCTCCCTCAGATTGGAACAGCGGTAGATTTCCGGACTGCCCGGACCATAGTCCGGGGCCGCAGTCACCGCCGCCTGGATTTTATCCGAGGTGGCGCCTATGAGGATCAGATCCTTTACATGTGCCGTAATTTCAGGGCCCAGGACATCGTAAGGGATGTGCTTGTCGTACCCGCCGGCAATGAGAATCACCTTTTGCGCAAAACAGCGCAGTCCGGCTATGGTCCGGCTGGGGCTGGAGGCGATGGAGTCATTGTACCACCGCACGCCGTCCAGCTCCCGCACCAGTTCGATCCGGTGCTCCACGCCCTGGAAAGTGCGGGCAAATTCCCGGATGGTCTCATCGGACACCAGCCCGTCCACCGCCCCGATGGCGGCCATATAATTCTCCAGGTTGTGCACCCCGGGAATCCGGATATCGGATACGGCCATCACCGGACGGCTGTGGTTGAGCACCATGCCGTCCTTCACGCACACGCCCCGCTCCAGATACTTTTTACGGCTGAACAGGGTCACCTTGCCCCTGGCCTGCTCCGCAAACCGGGCCGTGATCTCATTGTCTGCATTGAGCACCACTTTATCCCTGTCGTCCTGATTGAGGAAAATATTCCGCTTGGCCGACACGTACTCCTCCATGTCCTTGTGGACATCCAGGTGGTTGGGCGCCACATTGGTCACCACCGCCACGCTGGGACTCTGGCGCATGGTGAGCAGCTGAAACGAAGACAGCTCCAGAACCACATAGTCATCCGGCCGGATCTCATCCACCTCGCACAGCAGAGGGTGTCCGATGTTCCCGCCCACAAAGGTGCGGTACCCCTCCGCCTTGAGCAGTCCGGCGATGATGGTGGTGGTGGTGGTCTTGCCGTCCGAGCCGGTGACCGCGATTACCTGGCAGGGACACAGCTCCAGAAAGGTCTCCATCTCCGAGGTCAGCCGCGCCCCCCTGGACACAGCCTGGGCAATCTGCGGGACATCGGGACGCAGACCGGGGGTGCGGAAAATCACATCCGCGCCGTCCAGATGATCCAGATAATCCGGGCCCAGACAGACCTCCAATCCCCTGCGCTCCAGATCCTCAATGAGGCCGTTGAAGCTGCTGCGCTCCCGTTTGTCGCAGGCCAGCACCCGGACGCCGCCCTGGAGCAGGCGCTCGATCAATGGCGTGTTGGAAATCCCGATTCCAATGACGGCCACACGCTTTCCCTTCAAAGTATCGATATACTCCTGCAAAATCGACTGCATGAAGAGGTTGCCTCCCATTCTGAACTCAATTCAAATATTTTCCGGAACCGCCGAAGTCAATTCCAAACTGATATTATACCGCATCAAGTCCCATTTGACAATCTCCGAAAGTTGCTGTAAAATCAGTTCCGCGAGTAAGCTGGACAGCCGCGTGGGCAGGCCGAAAGGCCGTCCATGAGGAAAGTCCGGGCTCCACAGGGCAAGGATAACGGGTAACGCCCGCCGAAGGCGACTTCAGGAAAAGTGCAACAGAGATATACCGCCTCGCCCCGTTTGCGAGGTAAGGGTGGAAAGGCGGAGATAAGCGCCCGCCCGATGACTGGGAACTGCTCATCGCTGTAAACTCTATCCGGAGCAACACCGTGGTAACGCAACAGGCCGGCCCGGCCGCGTTTTGGAGGTGGCTGGAACGCGCTGGCAACGGCGCGTCTAGATAGATGGCTGTCTTAAAGGACAGAACCCGGCTTACAGGCTTGCTCGCGCCATAAGGCCCGAATCTTCTTGCGGAGGTTCGGGCCTTTTCCGCGCCCGCCGTCAGGTCCGGGAAACGCCCGGCGCAGCAGGAAACCGCGCGCTGTTTTTCCCCTTTTTTCCTTGCGTTCCCCTCGGTTCTCCGATATAATGAAGGGAACCTAATTCCCCACGGGAGGTGCTTTTGTGAATTTGCTCATCCAAGGCTGCCGGGTGGTGGACCCGGCCAGCGGACTGGACCAAATCGCCGATGTGCGCATCGAAGACGGGCGGATCGCCCAGGTTGGGCCCGGCCTGCCGGTTCCAGAGGAGGCCCGGGTTCTCCCCGCCTCCGGCCTGGTGGCTGCGCCCGGGCTGGTGGATCTGCATGTCCATCTCCGGGAACCCGGTTTTGAGGACAAGGAAACCGTGGCCACCGGCTGCGCCGCCGCCGCAAGGGGCGGTGTCACCACCCTGGTGGCCATGCCCAACACCAGGCCGGCCACAGACAGTCCGGAGCTGGTCCGCCTGGTGATGGAAAAGGCCGCGCCCACCGGAATCCACGTCTTCCCCGCCGGGGCTGTCACCCAGGGCCAGAGGGGCGAGGCCCTCACGGACTTTGCCGCCCTCCACGCCGCCGGAGCCCCCGCCTTCACGGACGACGGCGTGCCCATTCAGAACCAGGCCCTGCTCCGGCAGGCCATGCAGAACGCCAGGGATCTGGGCCTTCCCCTGCTGGACCACTGCGAAGATAAAGATATGGTGAGAAACTACGCCGTCAACGAGGGCGCCGTCTCCCGGCAGCTGGGCCTGCCCGGCCGGCCGGCCATCGCCGAGGAGCTGCAGGTGATGCGGGACGCCATGCTGGCGGAGGAGACCGGCGCCCGGGTGCACATCTGCCACATCTCCACCGGGAAAGCGGTGGACATCGTCCGGCAGGCCAAGGCCAGAGGGGTGTCCATCACCTGTGAGACCTGTCCCCAGTACTTCACCCTGACGGAGGAGGAGATCCTGCGTCAGGGCACCATGGCCCGGGTCAATCCGCCCCTGCGCACCCCGGCGGACCGCCAGGCCATCCTGGACGGCCTGACGGACGGCACCATTGACGCCATCGTCACCGATCACGCCCCCCACTGCGCCTGGGAGAAGGCAAAGCCCCTGCCCGAAGCGCCCAGCGGCATGGTGGGTCTGGAGACCTCCCTGGCCCTGGCCCTCACCGGGCTGTATCACACCGGCCTGCTGTCCCTGTCCCGGGTGATTGCCCTCATGTCCGCCTCCCCCGCCGCCCTGCTGGGCCTGGACGCCGGGCGCATCGCCCCGGGCGACCGGGCGGATCTGGTGCTGTTCGACCCGGAACAGGCCTGGACCATTGACCGGGAACAGTTCGCATCCAAAGGGAGAAATACCCCCTTCCACGGATTTGCCGTCCGGGGCAGGGTGAAATATACCATTTCCGAAGGAAAGGTCATCTATCAGGAGGATTGAACATGTCATTTGATATTCTGCAGGAAAAAATCCGGGAGAAAAAGAATCCCACTGTGGCCGGTCTGGACCCCAGAATCGAATACGTCCCCGCCCACATCCAGAAGAAGAGTTTTGAGCAGTACGGGGAGACTCTGGCCGGCGCCGCCGACGCCGTCTGGCAGTTCAATCAGGGCCTCATCGACGCGCTGTGCGACATCGTGCCGGCGGTCAAACCCCAGTCCGCCTACTACGAGAATATGGGCTGGCAGGGCATGGCGGTGATGGAGAAGACCATCCAATATGCCAGGGAGAAGGGCCTGTACGTCATCGCCGACATCAAGCGGGGGGACATCGGCTCCACCGCCACCGCCTATGCCGAGGGCTGGCTGGGCGTGACCAAGGTGGGCAGTGTGGAGTGCCCTGTATTTGACGCCGACTGCGTCACCCTCAACGGCTACATGGGCTCCGACGCCATCAAGCCCTTCCTGGAACAGTGCGCGGCCCGGAACAAATCCGCCTTCGTGCTGGCCAAGACCTCCAACCCCTCTTCGGTGGAGCTGCAGGACATGGTGGCGGGCGACCGGTTGGTCTACACCGTCATGGGCGACCTCATTGAGCGCTGGGGCAAGGACACCGAGGGCAAATTCGGCTATCAGGCCCTGGGCGCGGTGGTGGGCGCCACCCACCCCTCCGTTCTGAAGGATCTGCGCCGCCGGCTGACCCACACCTTCTTCCTGGTGCCCGGTTACGGCGCCCAGGGCGGCACCGCCGCCGATGTGCGCTACGCCTTTGACGAGTTTGGCCGGGGCGCCATCATCAACGCCTCCCGCTCCATCATGTGCGCCTGGAAGAAGACCGGACAGGACGGCCTGGACTATCAGCAGGCCGCCCGGAACGCCGCCATCCAGATGCGGGAGGAACTGAAGGCATACATCACCATTCTGTAAAAGGAGGCGTCCCCCATGGCCAGGAAACCCTGTGTGTTCTGCGGCCGGGAGCCGGAAGGGCTGCTTCCCTTCCCCAGCATTGCGTGCGGCGGAATTCCCCAGCCCGCCTGTGACACCTGCCGCGAAAAATTAAAGGAAGTCAGTGACCGGAAGCGGTGCAGGCTGGCTTTGGCCTCCGGCCGCGGGCAGGAGCCCCAGAGGCTCAAACAGCTTCTGGAGTACTGGGACGCCCAGGAGGACGCTCTGTGTTCCGGCCTGTCCTGCCTGCGGTGCGGCGGACGGATGAAAAAGCTGCCGCTGACGGAGCAGTGGATCCACATGTCCCAGGATCCGCACTTTCGGGACTCCGTCGGGGTGCTGCGGGTGGACATCCAGTACTGCGAGGACTGCGGCCGCCTGGAGTTTTTCCACAGCGACTATCTGAAGCAAAAAGAAATTGACGACAGTTTGGGAGAACGAATCTATTATGAAGCTTGAAACACAATGCAAGGTCCTGGAGATGACCCAGCTCTCCTCCGGGGGCTGGTCCATGACCATTGAGAGCCGGGGCATCGCGCAGCAGATTTCCGCCCCGGATCAGTTCCTTCACATCAAATGCGGCCACAGCCATCTGCTGCGCCGCCCCATCTCCATCTGCAACTGGTCTGCCCAGCGGGATCTGATCCGGCTGGTGTTCGAGGTCCGGGGCGAGGGCACACAGTGGCTGGCCAGGCGCAGCGTGGGAGACTGTCTGGACGTGCTGGGCCCCCTGGGCAACGGGTTCTCCATGGATGCGGAGAAGCGGTATCTGCTGGTGGGCGGCGGCATCGGCGTGCCCCCCATGCTGGGCTGTGCGGTCCACGGCAGCGGGCACTGCACCGCCGTGCTGGGCTTCCGCTCCGCCAGAAACACCATGCTGCTGGAGGAGTTCGGCCAGGCCTGTCCCGGCGGCGTCCGGCTGGCCACCGATGACGGCTCCCTGGGCCACCACGGCTTTGTGGACGCCCTGGTGCGCCAGGAACTGGAGGCACATTCGGGGGACTATGACGGCGTGCTGGCCTGCGGACCCAAACCCATGCTGAAATCCGTGGCCGCGGTATGCGCCCAGCTGGACACCTCCTGCCAGGTCTCCATGGAGGAGCGGATGGGCTGCGGCGTGGGCGCCTGCCTGGTGTGCGCCTGCAAGAACACCCAGGGCCACTATGTCCACGTGTGCAAAGACGGCCCTGTATTCCCTGCACAGGAGGTGGACTGGAATGAGTAATCCTGTCATGTCGGTCACCCTGGCCGGGATGGAGCTGAAGAATCCGGTGGTGGTGGCCTCCGGCACCTTCGGTTTCGGCCGGGAATACGGCCAGTTTTACGACCTGTCCCAGCTGGGCGGCATCTGCGTCAAGGGCCTCACCGCCCAGCGCCGGGAGGGCAACCCTCCCCCCCGCATCGCCGAGACGCCCATGGGCATTCTCAACAGCGTGGGGCTGCAGAATCCCGGCGTGGACGCCTTCCTCGCCACGGAGCTGCCCTTCCTGCGCCAATATGATGTAAAGGTCATTGCCAACATCTCCGGCAACACCCCGGAGGAGTACGGCGAGATGTGTGAAAAACTCTCCGCCGCGGGGGTGGACATGATTGAGGTCAACATCTCCTGCCCCAACGTGAAGGCGGGCGGTCTGGCCTACGGCACCCGCCCGGAGCTGGCCGCGGAAGTCACCCGCATGGCCAAGACCCACGCCGGGAAGGTACCGGTGATGGTCAAGCTCTCCCCCAATGTCACCGACATCACGCAGATCGCCCAGGCGGTGGCGGACGCGGGGGCGGACGCCCTCTCTCTGATCAACACCCTGCGGGGCATGCGCATTGACGTGAATACCCGCCGCCCCATTCTGAAGATGAACACCGGCGGCATGTCCGGCCCAGCGGTGCTGCCTGTGGCGGTGCGCATGGTGTGGGAGGTGGCCAACGCGGTCTCCCTGCCCATTCTGGGCATGGGCGGCGTGTCCGACGGGGACTCCGCCGCCCAGATGATGCTGGCCGGAGCCACTGCCGTGGCAGTGGGCACCGCCTGCTTTGCCGACCCCTATGCCCCCATCAAGGTGCGGGACGGCCTGCGGGACATCGCCGCAAACCAGGGCCTGGACCGGGTTGCCCAGCTCACCGGCGGCGTGCGCCCCTGGTAATCTTCCAGAAAGAAGAGAATGTGACATATGACCACTGTATATCTGATCCGCCATGCCCAGGCGGAAGGCAATCTCTACCGCCGCTGCCACGGCTGGTACAACGGCCTGATCACCGAGAAGGGCTACCGCCAGATTGACGCCCTGTTCCGGCGCTTCCAGGATGTATCCATCGATGCGGTCTACTCCAGCGACCTGTTCCGGACCATGACCACCGCCCGGGCCATCCTCCGCTCCCGCCCCCTCTCCCTGCGGGTTGACCCGGAGCTGAGAGAGATCGGGGGCGGCTGCTGGGAGGACCACACCTGGGGCGAACTGCTCCACCGGGACCACGCGGGCATGGCCGCCTTCCTGGGCTGCGATCCCAACTGGCACGTGGTGGGCAGCGAGACCTACCCCCTGGTTCAGGCCCGGTTCCAGGCCGCCGTGGAGCGGATCGTGGACAGCCATCCCGGCCAGACAGTGGCCGTCTTCTCCCATGGCAGCGCCATCCGGGCCGGACTGACCGGCTGGCTGGGCCTGCCCCTGGAGCGCATGGGGGAACTGCCTCTGGGCGACAACACCAGCGTGTCCAAACTGGAGTTCGACCAGGGCGCAGTCCGGGTGTGCTTCTACAACGACAACGCTCACCTGGGCGCCCTGACCGGAGTTTACCCCCAGATCCCCGATACCGGGGAGGGCAAAGCCAGGGCCATGGAGGAGAGCTCCCTGTACTTTCTCCCCTTGCGTCTGCCCGAGCAGAAGGAGCTGTACCTCTCTGCCCGGCAGGAGGGCTGGATGGCGAGCCACGGGACCATGGATGCGTTTGACGGCCCCGCCTTTTACCGCGTGGCCCAGCGCAACCACGACTTCGACCCGGACAGCGTGCTGATTGCCATGGTGGGCGACCACCCTGTGGGCATGCTCCAGATGGACTTCCAGCAGGAGGCGGACAAGAAGACCGGACGGGTCCCCTTCTTCTACATCATGCCGGACTACCGCTCCAGAGGGCTGGGGGTCCAGCTTCTGGGCCAGGCTGTCTCCGCCTTCCGCGCCCGAGGCCGGCAGTACCTGCGCCTGCGGTGCGCACCGGAAAACGCCAGAGCCCGGAAATTCTATCAGAGCCACGGTTTCTACAAAGTGGGAGAGGAACCCGGCGGAATCGGCCATCTGGACACCATGGAAAAGTACATCGGATATGTTCTGGGCTGATCCCCTCTTTTGCTCAGAGCAGGATGCAAAAAATGCGCAGCCTTCCGGAGCTGCGCATTTTTTACACCTATTTCATGGCCCGTCCGGCCCGGTCCGCGGCCTTTCCCACCGCGTCGCCTGCGTCTTCCGCCGCATCTCCGGCCCCCTGGATCAGGTCGCCGGCGGCGTCTCCCAGATCCTCCAGAGGTCCGTCTCCGCTGACCCGCTCGCTGTGATCCGGGCTGGCGTCCGGCTTCCCGTCGTTGTCCGTATCATTGGTGCCCCCTGCCCCGCCGCCTTCCATGGCGTCGTTGGGCACACTGCTCTCCGGAGCCCGGCTCATCTGGGCACTGGCACCGGGCTTTCCGTCCTGGCCGGGCTCGTCCTCCGCCGCCGGTCCGCAGGCGGTCAGAACCGCCGCAAGAACCACGGCAGACAGTATCGCAAGATGTTTTGTTTTCATTTGGATCCTCCTTACAGGCAAACTCAATTCCGCCGGTTTTAGTATACGCATTGTCTGAGAAAATAAGCTGAAAATTATTTGCAAAAGCACTTGCTTTTCCATTCCGGATATGCTATGATAGCTACAGATTAATAATAATCATTCTTATTTTAATATTAAGGAGGAACTACCAATGGAACTCAAGGGCAGCAAAACGGAAGCCAATCTGTGGACCGCGTTTGCCGGCGAAAGCCAGGCGCGGAACAAGTACACCTACTTCGCCAGCAAGGCCAAGAAGGACGGCTATGAGCAGATCGCGGCCATCTTTGAAGAGACCGCCAGCAACGAGAAAGAGCACGCCAAGATGTGGTTCAAGGAACTGGGCGGCATTGGCACCACAGCCGAGAACCTGAAAGCCGCCGCCGCTGGCGAGAACGAAGAGTGGACCTCCATGTACAAGGAGATGGCCGCCACCGCCCGGGAAGAGGGCTTTGACCGCATCGCCAATCTGTTTGAGATGGTGGGCGCCATTGAGAAGGAACATGAGGAACGCTACCTGAAGCTGCTGGGCAACCTGGAGAACGACCTGGTGTTCTCCGCCGGCGAGGAGATCGTCTGGGTGTGCCGCAACTGCGGCCATGTCCACGTGGGCAAGAACGCCCCCGAGGTCTGCCCTGTGTGCGCCCATCCCCAGGCCTACTTTGAGCGCAGAGCTGTGAATTACTGAGCATACATCCCCTGAACTTTGGAAAAAAGGTCCGGCTGTCCCGTTTGGGCAGCCGGACCTTTTTCCGTTCCATCTCCTGTATTGCAACGGGGTTCAAGGCAAAAGGCCTTACAGCTCTCTCCGGCGGTACAGAGGCACTGCCGCCATCCAGGACAGGGCGTACACAGCCAGTGCCGCCCCCGCCAGGATCAGGGCCAGACCGCCGGGGTTCACCTGCACTGCAGCGGCGCCTGTCCCCTGTCCGCCGCTGAGCAAACATGCCCCTGTCAGGGCGGTGATCCCGATCACCGCATAGTAGAAGATCCGGGCTTTTTCCGTCCCGAACCGGAAGGACAGGGGCAGCAGGATCGCGGCAGGCAGCAGTGCCCCCGCCAGCGTCGCAGCCGCAGGCCACCAGATCCACCTGTGTCCGGAGGCCAGATCCCGGCAGAATGTGACAGCCGCCACCAACAGCACCATTGCCCCAGCACACATCAGGCCAATCAGGTATTTGGCCGACACGTACTGGCCCCGGGTATAGGGCAGCGTCTGGCTGTACACATTCCAGTGTCCCCGCTCGTCATAGGCCAGAAGGGTCATGGGCAGCACGCCGGCCAGCACACCCAGAATCATCAGAAAATAGGTGTTTTCCCGGCTCAGGAAAGCGAGAACCAGAAAAACCGCCGCAATCAGCAGAAAACTCCTGCAATAGCTGCGCAGCTGATACCAATCCTTGATCAGCAGTCCCTTCATGTTACCGCTCCCCCTTTGCCATGACAATAAACAGATCCTCCAGGTCCACCGGGCCCAGCTCCAGACCGGCGGGCACCCGGTTGCGCTCCACGATGGCCTCCACCCCATAGGGGGACTCCCGTTTGCCCAGCACCGCTGCGGGATTCAGCGCCGTCAGCGTCTCCCGGGTACAGCGGAGCACCCCGTAGCGCTCCTTCAGCCGGTCCTTCTCCTCACACAACAGCAGCTGACCCCGGTGGAGAAAGGCGATGTAGTCGCACAGCTTCTCCAGATCGCTGACGATGTGGGAGGAGAGCAGCACCGCATGATCCTCGTCCCGGGTGAATTCCCCCAGCAGATCCACCACCTCGTCCCGCACCACCGGATCCAGGCCGCTGGTGGCCTCATCCAGCAGAAGAAGCTTCGGATGGTGGGACAGGGCGACCGCAATGCCCAGCTTCATTTTCATTCCCCGGGAAAACTCCCGGAAGGGCTTGTTCCCCGGCAGAGCGAACCGGCGCAGGTACCCCTGGTATGCGCACTCGTCCCAGCGGCGGAATGTGCCTGCCATCACCTTCCCCACCGCTCCGATGGTCAGGCACTCCGGCAGCCCCACTTCGTCCAGCACCACGCCCAGCTCCTCTTTCAGCTCCCGCAGCTGTCCGGCGTCCTCCCGGCCCAGGATGGAGATGCGCCCGGCATCCGGGCGCAGCATGCCCAGGATCAGCTTCATGGTGGTGCTCTTCCCTGCCCCGTTCTCCCCCACCAGGCCCATCACACAGCCCCGGGGCAGCACCAGGTCCAGAGGGCCCAGGGTAAAATCCCCCAGGCTCCTGCACAGCCCCTGCAGCTCCAATGCGTTTTCGTACATGTGCTATCCCTCCATCAGAATCCGAAGCATTTCCGTCAGCTGCCCGCAGCTCAGATCACAGACCGATGCCAGCCGGATGGCCTCCTCCAGATGTGCCTCGATCTTTTTCAGGGTCTCCTCCCGGATCAGCTCCGGATTTTTTGCCGCCACGTAGCAGCCCTTTCCGGCCACCGTATAGAGGAAGCCCTCCCGCTCCAGCTCCTCATAAGCCCGCTTGGTGGTGATGACGCTGATGCGCAGATCCTTGGCCAGACTGCGGATGGAGGGCAGCAGTTCGTCCTCCCGGAGCACACCGCTGATGATCTGCCCCTTGATCTGGGAACAGATCTGCTCATAAATCGGCGCACCGCTTTTGTTGTCAATCAGAAGCTCCAATTTCGCGCCCCTCCTCTCCGTGTATACACAGTATATACAGTATAGGCAGTTTTGTCAAGCTCCTTTTCCGGCCCGGAGAAAACGCGGAGAAGCAAGGCTGCGTCCGCCTGCTTCTCCGCGTTGGAGTTCTGTATTTGCATCCTGTCCGGATCCGGCCCGGGGCCTCCGGGTCAGGATCCGAAATATTCCGCGATGCGCTTCATCCGCTCAGACTGGGCCACGTGGAAGGGACACCGCCCGTCGCAGTGGCCGCAGCCGATGCAGTCCGAGGCATGCTTGTCCAGCTTCTTGTAGTGATCCGCAGCCATGCTGTCCCCGATCACCGCCAGGTCATAGTACTTGTTGATGAGGCCCACGTTCAGCCCCGCCGGACAGGGGGCGCAGTGATTGCAGTACACGCAGGTGCCGGTGACGTCTTTGGGGGTAAAGGTGCCCAGCACGGAATAATCCCGCGCCTGCGCATCGGCGTCCAGCCAGGCCAGGGCCTCCTTCATGTCCGCGGTGTTCCGGATGCCGGGCAGCACCGTAACCACGCCGGGCTTGTCCAGGGCATACTGGATGCACTGCACCTTGGTCAGCGCCTGGCCGAAGGGGGAGGTCTCCGCCTGGAGCAGCTGCCCGGCGGAATAGGGCTTCATGACGGAGATGCCGATGCCCTCCGCCTCGCACCGGCGGTACAGGGCCATGCGTTCTCCGGCGCTGCCGATGGCAAACTCCCCGTGCTGGTAGTCATAGGATGGGTTGATGGAGAACATTATCTGTTCCACCAGCCCGGTGTCCAGGATCTGCGCCGCCAGCTCCGGGGTGTGGGTGCTCAGCCCGATGTGGCGGACCACGCCGGATTGTCTCATCTCCAGCAGATAGTCCAGAACGCCATTTTTCTGATAGGTCTCCCAATCCGTCTTCTCATCCAGGCAGTGGATCATGCCGAAATCGATGTAATCGGTCTTCAGCTCCCTCAGCTGCCAGTCCACCTGACGCTTTACGGTGTCCAGGTCGGTGGTCCAGCCGTACTCGCCGCTCTCGTAGTTGGCCCCGAAATGGATCTGGTAAAACAGATTTTTCCGGACTGAGGCAAAGGCCTCTCCCGCATAGCGGAAGGTTTTGGCTCCCGCGGTGGCGAAGTCTGCGTAGTTGACGCCGTTCTCATAGGCGAAGCTCAGGGCTGCCACCGCCTCTTTCTCCGGCGTATCCCCCACAGGACCGGTTCCGATGCCGATCATACTGATCTGATCCCCGGTTTTCGGGTGAATGCGGTATTTCATCTGCGGTTCCTCCCTCCGATTGTCACTCAGGGCCTGACCACAAACTTCACCATGGGGTCTCCGGGGTCGGTCTGCCGCTCAAAGGCGTGCTGGAGCCCCTCCAGGGGCAGCACTTCGGTGACATATTTCTCCGGCTCCATCATACCGGTGGCGATGAGGTCAATGGTCTCTTCAAATTCCTTCCGGGTGCAGGAGACGCTGCCGATGAGCTCCATCTCCTGGAGCACGGCCCGGTTCATGGCGAAGGAGACTTCGGGGTCGATGGAGTTGCCGATCATGACGATCCGTCCGCCGGGACGCACCCCATCCACGCAGGCAGCCAGAGAGGAACTGGCGCCCACCGCCTCGAAGGCGAGGTCAAAGCCGCCGTGGGAGGCCTCCTTCAGGAGTTTCTCCCGCTGGGGGTCGTTTCCATCGAAATAGTCGTCGAAGATGCCGATCTCCCGGGCCCGCCGGGTCTTGACGTCGCTCACCTTGGACATGGCCACATAGGAGGCGCCAGCCTTTTTGGCCAGCTCACCGATCATCTGACCGATGATGCCGCTGCCCACCACCAGAACCTTGTCGTGAAGCCGGATCCCGGACTTGCGCACCGCATGGTAGGCCACCATCAGCGGATCGATGAGGCCGGCGGCCACATCGGACACCGTGTCGGGCAGAAGATAAGCGTTGGATGCCTTGCCCACAAAATACTGGGCATAGGCGCCGTTGCACACAAACCCGATGTAATTTGTCCCGTTTACCTCCCGGCACAGCTGCTCCTGTCCGGCCCGGCACATATCGCACGTTCCGCAGTACAGGTTGGCCCAGAAGGTCACCCGGTCCCCCACTTTGAACCGGCTGTCGCCGGGGTTGGTGACCACACCGCAGAACTCATGGCCCATCCAGAAATCTCCGTTCTGCTCCGCCCAGCCCTTGCCGGACTTCCACATATGCACGTCACTGCCGCATACGCCGCAGGCAGACACTTTGATCTCGATCTCGCCGGGTTTCAGCGCGGGAACAGGAACCTGCTTGACTTCGATTTGTTTCGGCCCCGCCAGCACGGCGGCCTTCATCATTCTCTGACTCATGATCTCATGACTCCTTTTTGTTTGTTCGGCTTTGCAATGACTTCAGTCCGCGGCCCAGTTCATAGGCCTGCCTGGGATATTGGGACCGGGCCGTCATGGAGGTTGTACCGCACCCGTAGCCCAGCACCATCCCCATATCCTCCAGCTCCAGATAGCGCACCAGGGTTTTGTAGTGGACGATCAGAGCCTGAAAGGTCCAGCTGTTCGCATTCCAGGCCGCGGCGATCAGGGCGGATTTCATGTGTTTTCGGGTGATGGAGCTGTTGATGGCGCAGAACCGGTCCACCAGGGTCTTCAGCTGGGCGGACATGCCGTAGTAGTACAGCGGGGTGACAAATACCATCATATCCGCGCCCAGGATCTCTTTTCTGAACTGCTCCATGTCGTCCTTCTGGACGCAGGGGCCCTCGTATCCGCAGTGGACGCAGCCGGTGCAGGGATGCAGGTCGGCGTGGGCCGCGTCGATGACCTCCACGGTGTGTCCGGCCTCCCGGGCGCCCCGGATGAACTCCTCCGCCAGCAGGTTGGAGGAGCCGTGCCGGTTCGGGCTGCCCTCCAGCACGACGATGTTCATTTCTGTGTCCCCCTCTCAGAGCGCCAGACCGTCCAGCCAGGCCTGGAGTTCCTCAGCGGAGACCCCCGCAGCAAACCGCTGGCCCTCCAGCCAGGTGGCGCCGGTGGTCAGGCCCTCCACATTCCGGGCGCTGGACCCGATGGGACTGCTGCCGGAGGTGCAGAAGGGCACGATGGTCTTGCCGGAAAAGTCGTAGCTCTCCAGGAAGGTGGAGATGATCCTGGGGGCCTGGCCGTTCCAGATGGGATACCCCAGGAATACGGTGGTGTATGCCTCCATCTCCTCCACCCCGCCGGCAATCTCCGGCCGGGCATCCGGGTCGTCCCCCTCCACCTGGGAGCGGCTGTTGGGATCTGTGTAATCCAGGTCCGCGTCGGTGTAGGGCTGGGCCGGGACAATCTCATAGAGGTCCGCGCCGGTGAGCTGCGCGATGCGCTCTGCCACCCCTTTTGTGTTTCCGGAGGCAGAAAAATAGGCCACCAGGATATTTGCGCCCTCCGCTTCCGGCGTCTCCTCCGGGGCCTGGGAGGGCACGGCGGAGGGGCTCTCCTGCGGTTGGGTCTGGGCCGGCGGGGATTCCTCCGGCTGCTGACTGGGCTGAGCCTCTCCCCCGCAGGCGGCCAGGCCCAGCGACAGGCACACCGCCAGGAGCAATGCCAGAATACCGTTTGCTTGTCTCATGTGATCTCTTCCTTTCCAGTGCCGCCGGCGGATCTGTGCCGCTCCCCGGAAGCCTTCAGAAGCTTTTCCACCAGGGGCTTGGTCAAGTCGTAAATGGTACACTGCGGCACTTCCACTCCCACGGCTTCCATCGCCTGTCTCTGTTTCTCAGTGGATGTGGTATAGGGATACACCCCGAACAGGAACGGGAAAAAGGAATAGAGAAAATCCCGGATCTCCTTTTCCTCCATGGCGGGGAAAAACCGGTTCAGGCAGGTCCGGATGGCCGACAGCGTATCCGCATAGGCCTGTTTGAACGCCACCAGATTTTCCAGCCGGCTGTTTCGCTCCATGTCGTAGAGGTTCATGCTCATGAGTTTGAGCATACAGCCCCGCTTCTCCAGGGTGCGGGCCAGCGCATCCGCAAACTGCTCTGTGGACAGCTTGTCCCGGCGGGATGCCAGCGCCTCCAGATCCGCAATCCACACCTCGTGTTCCCGCTGCAGCAGGGCCAGGAAGATTTCTTCCTTGGTCTGAAAGTAATTGTAAATGGAAGTGCGGGTAAAGGAAGTCTTTTCCCCGATGTCCCGGATGGTGATGTCCCGGAATCCCATGGTCTCATAGAGCTGAGCGCAGGCGTTGATGATTTCCTCTTTTCTGGAATTGGTCAGCTCTTCCGACCCCTTCGGCATAGCGCACGCCCTCCTTTCCGGCAGAACGGGCACCGCCCTGCAGCCTCGGCGGTGCCCGGTGATGCCGTTTTCTTATTCGTTCATCATCTGTCTGGCCCAGTCGGCCGCACCCGCGCCGTTCAGCAGCCGGCCTTTTTTCCAGCTCCCGCCCGGGCAGTGCTCCCGCAGGCTCTGCTCCGCCTTGCCGATCCCGCTGCCGCCGGACGTGGCAAAGGGAATGAGCGTTTTCCCGGAAAAATCATAGCTCTCCAGGAAGGTGTCCACAATCCTGGGCTCCACATACCACCACACGGGAAAGCCCACAAACACGGTGTCATACTGCTCCATGTGCTCCACCGGTCTGGCAATGGCAGGGCGGCAGGCCGGATCGTTCATCTCCAGGGTGGAACGGCTCTTCCGGTCCGTCCAGTCCAGGTCGGCATTGGTGTAGGGCTGGACCGGTGTGATCTCATACAGGTCCGCTCCCACTGCCTGAGCCAGTTCCTCCGCCACGCGGGCCGTCACGCCACTGGCGGAAAAATACGCCACCAAACTCTTGCCCATCTTTTTGCGCCCCTCTTTCGACTCACAGTTCAATCAGCTCATATTCCCGGGAGCCATAGCCCAGCTCAGCGGCGGCCTCGATGGTGTGGATGCCGTTGCGGCTGTTCACCCGCTCCATAAAGTGCTCCTTGCCCGGGTCGTCCGATGCCATCACCAGGTCAATGCAGGCCTGGTCAATGGCCACAGGATCCAGGGAGGCCAGAATGCCAATGTCCTTCATGCAGGGGTCCTCTGCCACCATACAGCAGTCACAGTCCACGGAGAGGTTTTTCATGACGTTGATGAAGGCAATCTTTCCCTTGAAATGTTCTACCACGCTCATGGCCGCGTCAGCCATGGCCTCGGGGAACACGACAAAATCGGCGTGCTGCTTCCAGGTCTCATAGCGGTCATCCGTCTTGCCGGCGGAGTGGATCAGGGCCTTGCCCGCCCGGCTGGCACAGCCGATGGACAGCTGCTTCAGCGCTCCGCCGTATCCGCCCATGGGGTGCCCCTTGAAGTGGGCCAGCACCAGCATGGAGTCGTACTGCTCAATATTCTTGCCCAGGTGGTTCTCCTTGAGCACCTTGCCGTTGGGGATGGGCCAAACCACATCCGGCCCCTCGGCATCCATCAGGTCCACATTGAAATATTTGGTCCAGCCGTGCTCCTCCAGCAGCTTCCAGTGGGAATCCGTGTTGTCCCGCACGCCGCCGGAGGCATCACCGTAAGCGGTATTGCACTCCACAATGGTGCCGCCGACTTCTTCCACCATGGGCTGCCAGAATTCCGGATGCAGGTAGTTCTGGTTTCCCTTCTCCCCGGAATGGACCTTCACCGCCACCTTGCCGGGCAGATCCAATCCCAGTGCGTGGTACAGTCTGACCACTGCTTCCGGCGTCATTTCCTTTGTAAAGTAAACCTTGGCCTTCATGCTGTTTCCTCCTCAATCAAATTGGCGCACCGAAGTCTTTGCACACGCTGTCATTCGGCATCTCGGAATACCGGTTTTTCATGTTCCATCCATACGTTCTGTTCTGACGCTGTGTCAGTATCTACACTATACCATCATTCTGACACCGTGTCAATTGTTATTTGCAAAGAACAACCGAATTCGGAAAACAATCGTCAACGGATAAAACGCAGCGCCCGGCTCTGGGAGAAAAGAGCCGGGCGCTGTCTTGCAGCATCTCTCATCTGAGTTTGAAAAATCAATGCGGAACCGCCTGCCCTGTCTGGCGCCAAACCTGCGGCAAGCTGCAAAAGGATCGATTGCAATTTTTTCAAAAAGT
The DNA here is from genome assembly GCA_944385435.1 of uncultured Oscillospiraceae bacterium. Lineage (GTDB taxonomy): Bacteria > Bacillota > Clostridia > Oscillospirales > Oscillospiraceae > Enterenecus. The sequence goes on along the minus strand of CALWXG010000002.1, from coordinate 46,843 downwards.
ACAGAAAACCGCCCATTCCTTTCGGAATGAGCGGTTTTTACTGGTACGGCCTCATCTTCTGTAAGTGTGTGGTTTTTATGTCGTCGTATCCAGCAACCAGAGCGCCGTCAGAGTAACTATATATTTGATACCCCATAATCGGCTCACCAGCCAAGTCACGCACAATACCCCACCCTTCATGAAGATAGTGCTGCCGCCCACATTGCAGGGAATATCCAGATTCACGAGCTTTCTTCTTCAAGGTTAACATTTTATATGCCACAAATACCTCCGTAAAAGTTTAGGCTATGACGTATTTGTGATATATTTTTCCGTTTTTTAGTGTTATTTATTACGCCTTTTGCAATCCCAAAAGAAGCTATTCAGCAGGAAACACCTTCGACAGTTCAATGAAGCAGCCGTCCAGAACGCTCACCTTCGCAATGTCCTTCTCGCTGTATACTTCATGGGGGTGCAGAGCATTCCCATCCAGCAAGAACACCTGTATATTCTTATTCTCTGGATCAACGATCCAGTATTCCCGTACCCCGGTCCGCTGATAGAGATTGAATTTTGTAAGCCGGTCATTCCGCTGCGTGGAGGGGGAGAGAATTTCCACCACCAGATCCGGCGCCCCCTTACAGCCGTATTCGTCCAGCTTGTCATGGTCGCACACCACGGAAATATCCGGTTCCACCATCGTGTCCACATCGTCCGGAGCATCGCCGTCCTTCTCAAGCAGGCGGACAGCGAAGGGGGCGGGATATACTTTGTACTTTTTCCCCTCCAGGAAGTTTGCAAGCTGTCTGGATAGCTCCATTAGAATCTCCTGGTGAATGCGTGTCGGCGGGGCCATCATAACGGCCTCCCCGTTGATGATCTCGATATGCTGACTCTCTCCCCAGGTGAGACAGTCAGCAAAGGTGTATCGGGCCTTTGGTGCTGGTAATGGCATGTTCATTCCTCCTTGTATACGCTTTGAGTGCTCCCGGAAACAGCCTTGTCCCGCTCCATAGTCTCCTCTATGGCCCGATTGATAAAACTGTTGACAGATTCGCTTTGGGCCTCAGCGTGGGCCTTGATAACGTCTTTTTGGCCTTTGGGAACTGCAATGGATATTCTGTCCCAGGTTGGCGGAATCCCATTTTCCGGAACTTTTCTTCTGAGAATCTGTATGCTTCCGGGACACTGGCATATATGCACGTCTCCTCTGTTGTTATTCAGTATACCGCAGAAAACAATACTTAACAAGCAGATTTAAAGTTGAATTATTCTGATCCTCCTAAAAATCAAAACTTCGAAAAAGTACGAAAAACCGCCCATTCCTTTCGGAATGAGCGGTTTTTACTGGTACGGCTGAAGGGATTCGAACCCCCGACCTTTTGGTTCGTAGCCAAACACTCTATCCAGCTGAGCTACAGCCGCATACTGTTCTCTCAAACAGCTCATTTATAATAGCACAGTTAAAATCAAAATGCAAGCCTTTTTTGAAAAAACTCAGAAAAAATTTCAGGCCCGCAAATGCGGGCCTGAAATTCAACCAGATCAACACAAGAGATCAATTCAGCCAGTTTTCAAAACGCTGCAGCATAATGGCTACTTCCGCACGGGTCGCGCTGTCATTGGGCAGGATACGTCCCCCGTCACTGCCCTGGATGATCCCGGCGGCAACCGCCCAGGACACCGCATCCTGAGCCCAGCCCGCAACCTGGCTCCCATCCGTGAAGCCGGACAGTTCCCTGCGGCCAGAGGTGTCCGCACCGACAAAATCGGCATAGTTGTACAGGATCACCGCGATCTGCTGGCGGGACACCGGATCTCCCGGTTCAAACAACTGGTCCCCCACACCGTTGACAATCTGATTCTTGCCAGCCCACACGGTTCCGTCTGTATACCAGGTGCCGTCGGGAATATCGCTGAAAATCGGTTCGTAATCCACAGCAGGACTGCCGGCCAGCCGGTGGAGCACGGTTGTCATCATGCCCCGCTCCATGGAGTCAGAGGGCGAGAATTCGGTGGCGCTGGTCCCGTTATAGAGCCCCTTGTTGTAGACATAGTACACGGCGTCATAGAACCAGCTTCCCTCCGGAACATCCACGAAGGGCAGCTCCGCCCTGACGGTGGAATCCCAGACACCTTCTACGGACCAATTCGCGGAAGATCCGGCGGTAATTGTGGCCAGCTCCACAGCCAGGTAGCGGTGTCCCTCCTGCAGGGTGCTGCCGGAGGGAATCTCCCTGCCGTCCGTGACATCCACCAAAGTGCCGGACGTGGTGCCGGTGCCGGACTGCCAAAGGATCCCGGACCCCTCCAGCAGCGAAACCGCATCCCCTGACTGACCCCTCTGGGCCGTGAATGTGTCGCTGCCGGACCAGCCGGAGGGAATCTCCACGGTTCCAGGCGTCACACCCAGGGACAGCAGGTGCTGGCGCGCAATCCGCTCCAGGCGCTCCTGTTCCTCCTCCTGAACCGGTGCAAATCCGTTCTGGATCCACTCATCGATACTCTTGCTCAAAGCGGTGAAAAAGGTACCCTCCAGATAGCTGCGTGTTACCACAGAACTACTGGGAGCGCTGGTAGAGGCCAGCGCAGCGCCGCCCAGCGCAACCGCCAGGCCAAGGGCAACCATCGTTCGAATCGTTTTTTTCTTCATAACTGCTCCTCTGCTGACGCCGAAATCATATAACTCAAGGTCAGAAGACTGTCCGCGAAGTGCACATTTTCCACCTTGACGCTCTCCATCTTCTGCTCCGGCAGCTCGATGTTGGTGAAGTTCCAGATGCCCTCAATTCCGCACTCATACAGGCGGTAAGCCGACTCCACAGCCACCGGTCCGGGGACGGTCAATACGCCCACATTCACTTTGTGCTCCCGCATATAGGACTCCAGCATCTGGGTGTGGTAGACGGGTACACCTCCCAGTCTGGTCCCAACCAGCACCGGATCCACATCAAATGCGGCAATCAGCCGGAAACCGTTGGCTCGGAATGGGAAGTTTTCAATCAGCGCCCGGCCCAGGTTGCCCGCGCCCAGAATCACAACGGTGTGGGCCCGGTTCATGCCCAGAATGTCCGCCACTTCGCTGCGCAGCCGCTCCACATTGTATCCATATCCCTGCTGCCCGAATCCTCCAAAACAGGACAGATCCTGCCGGATCTGGGAGGCGGTCAGGCCCATGGACTTGGCGAGAGCGCTGGAGGAAATCCGAACCACTCCATTGCGGTACAAATCGTCCAAATGCCGGTAGTAACGCGGCAGACGACGTATCACCGCAGATGATATCTTTTCTTTTTTCATAATTCGCCACCAAGACCAAAATGATTTGAAATTCTCTGCTTCATTGTATCTCATTTGAACTGACTTGTCAATTTTTTTAACAAACTTTTCATATTTTTATCCGGGAGACATAGACTGCATTGTATCTGATCAGAGAGGAGTGATTCCCTGTGCCCCAAACCGGTTCCCTCATTGTGCGGGTATTTTTATCAAGGGCTCAGATTCCCATTTCCGGGGCCACCGCAGTGGTGGCTTCGGCCAAAGAGGATGGGCGGCATGAAATCATCGCCGTGCGCATCACGGACGAGAGTGGAATTGCAGGCCCGTTTGAGCTTGCGGCGCCGGATCTGGACGAGAGTCTCAGCCCGGATAAACCGGATCCGTTCTTCAACTATATGCTTCTGGTGGAGCATCCCGACTATGAACTGGCCACGTTTCTGAACCTCCAGGTATTCCCGGGCGTCCAGACTGTCCAGGACGTGCCGATGATACCAAGGGACGCCCAAGGCTCCGGAAGCGGCGTCACCACGGTAACGCCACAGCCCCTGTGACCCGCCGCAGGAAAGGAGTTTCTTCATGCCACTCAGCGTTATCCCATACGTACCTCAGTACATCACCGTCCATCTCGCACCGGCGGATCAGTGGGCGGAAAATGTGACCGTCTCGTTCCCGGATTACATCAAGAACGTGGCCTCCAGCGAGATCTATCCCACCTGGCCGGAGGCCGCGCTGCGGGCCAACATCCTCGCCCAGATCTCCTTCGCGCTCAACCGGGTCTATACGGAATATTACCCCAGCCGGGGTTATGAATTTGACATCACGTCCTCTCCGGTCAACGATCAGAAATTCATCAAGGGCAGGAGCACCTTTGAAAATATAGACCGGCTGGTGGATGAGCTGTTTACCTCCTATATCCGGCGGATCGGGTATGTGGAGCCGCTGTCCGCCCGGTTCTGCAACGGCACCACCGTCACCTGCGACGGTCTCTCCCAATGGGGGAGTGAGGAGCTTGCCCGTCAGGGCTATAGCGCCATGGAAATCCTCCGATATTATTACGGGAACGACATTGAGCTGGTCACCTCGGCGCCGGTCCGGAACATCACCAGTTCCTATCCCGGCTATCCCCTCCGAAACGGCTCCTCCGGAGAGTACGTCGTGGTCCTCCAGACCATGCTGAACCGGATTGCCCGCAATTATCCGGCCATTCCACGCATCTATCCGGTGGACGGTATTTTTGGTCCGAAGACCCAGCAGGCAGTGCGGGAATTCCAGCGGATCTTCGGCCTGATTTCCGACGGCATTGTGGGTCGGGCCACATGGTACAAGCTGGTATTCCTCTATGTGGGCGTCACCCGCCTGTCGGAGCTGGCCAGCGAGGGTCAGACCTTCACCCAGGTGCAGGCTCCCGGCAGCGGCGTAACGCTCCGGGAGGGCAGCACCGGTCCCGCCGTATCCGCCCTCCAGTTCTTCATCACCGTGCTCGGTCAGGTGCTGTACAACTTTCCCACCCTGGACATCGATGGGATCTACGGTCCGAAAACCCGGCAGGCAGTTGCGGACGCCCAGCGCTATCTGGGATTAGAACCCACCGGAACGGTAAATAATGAAACCTGGATGGCTCTGTACGACGCCTACGTCGCGGTCTCCGATACGCTGCTGGCCGGCGCCGGTCTGCCTGTAACCCCGGATGAGATCGAGGCTGCAGTCACGGGACAATATCCGGGCTTTGACCTTGCCTACCCAATTTGAGAAAGGAAGGAGCGCGCCACCTATGGAATACCAGTCTGCCGCGGCGGCAGCCACCCGAGATCTGCAGCGTATGCTGGACCAGCTCTCCCACCGACATCCCCAGCTGCCCAGGCTGGCCATAACCGGAATCTTTGACGAACCGACACTGGAGGCGGTGATGATCTTCCAACGCGACTTTGGCCTGCCGGTCACAGGCGTGGTGGATCATGCAAGCTGGTACGCGATCGTAGAGGCGTATCTGGAGGATCTGCTGCACTACGGTCCCCCCTCCCCCCTCCAGGTACTTCCCCACGGGGAGTTTTCCACACCGGCCGGAGACTCCAGCCACCCGGTCCAGGTCGCCCAGACCCTGTTCTGTTCCCTGGGTTCCCTGGTCTCTAATTTTGCCCCCTGTGAAACAGACCGGCGCAATCTGGGGCCGACCCAGGAAAATCTGATGCGCCTGCAGCAGCTGAGCGGCCTGCCCGCCACCGGTGAACTGAACCGTGCCACCTGGGAATTTCTCATCCGGCTCTATCATATGTACGTTCTGCGGGATGTCAGATCCAGGACCTCCTGAATTCAAACCTGCACCGCATCTTTTCCTTGTAAGCGCCGGATGAATCTATTATAATAAGGAGTAAATTTCCGGCTGTGCGGATATAAAAACCCGGAACAGCTTGCAAAGGAGGAACTCCCTTTGGCCGGATTCGATTTTCCCAAAAGCACACTCAACACCAAACTGCTGGTCCTGCACATCCTTTCCAAGGTGTCCATTCCCATCGACTACGACACCTTCCGGGACTTGTCCATGAACGCCGGAGGCATCAACTATTTCGTGTTCGCACAGGTTGTGCCGGAATTGCTCAACAGCGGTCACCTCGCCCAGAATGCAGAGCTGTATTCCATTACGGAAAAGGGCCGCTCTGCCTGCGCGGCGGCAGAGAGCAGCCTCTCTTCTGCGCTGCTTATGTACTGTGACCGGAAGATCGACGCCTGGAAAACGGACACCTTTGTCCAGGGCAATGTGAAAGAACTCCACGACGGCATGTTTCAGGTCAATCTGAAGCTGCTGGATGACCACGGCCTTGTCTTCTCCCTGTCTTTGCAGGCTCCCTCCGAAGCGGAAGGCGCACAGATTGTCCACCGGTTCAAACAGCACCCCGACCGGATCTATAACGGGATTCTGAACGTTCTGCTGTCCGATGCAGAAAAGAAAGGCTGAACGCCATGACCATTCTGGGTTATCCAGTTGCGGAACTGTTTCTCTATTTCATGCTCTATTCCTTTCTCGGCTGGCTGATCGAGACCACCTACTGTTCCCTCCATCAGCACCGTCTGGTCCCGCGTGGCTTTTTATACGGCCCGGTCTGCCCCATCTACGGGACCGGCGTGCTGCTTATGATCCTGTTCTTTACCCCGCTGACCGACCATATCCTGCTGTTCTATCTCGTCTCTGTGGTGGTAATGAGCGGATGGGAGTACTTTGTGGGCTGGCTGCTGGAGGTCACAACTCACGTGAAATACTGGGATTACTCCCAGTACCGGTTCAACCTCAAGGGCCGGATCTGCCTGTGGGTGGCCCTGGTATGGGGCCTGCTGTCCTATGTGGTGATCTTCTGGATCCATCCGCCCATCCAGGAACTCTACAGCCGGATTCCAGGCTGGCTGGTCAACAGCCTGTGCGCGGTGCTCCTGGTCCTTCTGCTCACGGATACGGTGCTGACCATCCGCCACCTGGCTCTGATCTCCCGGTTAATCTCCGAGGTGACCGCCGCCGGACAGGAACTGCAGCTTCAGTTTGCCCTGGGCAAGGCAGAACTGAACGATCTGCTGGAGTGCCGGGCCGCCCTTTTCAAGGAAAAGCACGGAGAACAGGCTGCGGCACTGAGGGACTCTTACCGCCAGAGGATCATACGGCTGGAGCAGCAGAGCCGGAGATTCCGCAACCGCTATGCAAACATAAAGGTGTCCTCCCGCTTTACCGTGCGTCACGAGGATATCCAGGCTGCGGCAGCCCTGGCCAAAGAAGAGCTGCAGCGTAAAAAACAGGCCCGCCGGGAGAAAAAAGCACAGCGCAGACACACCGGAACCCAACCCTGAATCCGTCCGGGCCAAGCCGTGTCCCGGATCATGCCCTGCAGACACAGGCTGGCGGACAGTTCCCGCGCAGAGGAACTGTCCGCCAGCCTTTTTCTGTCTCCGGATCCGATCCAATGGGCGGACGCACCGTGGCCTCAGCCCAGTGCCACATCCAGCGCCATCATCAGGGTAAATCCCAAGGCGAAGGACAGCGTGCCAATGTCAGAGTGTTCCCCCTGGGACATCTCAGGGATCAGCTCCTCCACCACCACATAGAGCATGGCTCCGGCAGCAAAACTCAGCAGATAGGGCAGCGCCGGAACCACCAGTCCGGCCGCCAGGATGGTCAGCAGAGCCCCCACCGGTTCCACCGCGCCAGAGATCACACCGCCTCCAAAAGCCCGGGCCTTGCCCGCTCCCTCCGCCCGCAGGGGCATGGAGATGATGGCCCCTTCCGGAAAGTTCTGAATGGCAATCCCCAAGGACAGCGCCAGGGCGCCCATGGCCGTAATCTGTCCGTCTCCAGCCAGATAGCCCGCATAGACCACCCCCACTGCCATTCCCTCCGGGATGTTGTGAAGGGTGACGGCCAGCACCATCATGGTGGAGCGCCGCAGCTTCGCGGGCAGTCCTTCCGCCTGCCGGCTCTTCTGGTGGAGATGGGGAATCAGATGATCCAGTCCCAGCAAAAAAACAATGCCGGCCCAAAAGCCGATGACCGCCGGCAAAAAGGCCCATTGCCCCGCTCCGGCGGACTGTTCCATGGCCGGGATCAGCAGGCTCCAGACGGAGGCGGCCACCATAACGCCGGCCGCAAACCCGGTCAATCCCCGCTGCATCCGGTCGCCCAGCCCCTTTTTCAGAAAAAAGACTCCGGCGGCCCCCAGTGTTGTTCCAAGAAACGGGGCAAATAATCCCCAGAATACCACCAATTCCATTTCCGCTCTCCCCTCCATCCGTCGTCTGCCGCGGCATCTGCTGCCCCGGCCGGGATCTCATTGTGTGTTTCCTTCAGTTAGCATATTCTAACTGTCGTGTGTTGTCAAGAGGCACAGCCACACGGGAGCCGGCGCATCCCATTTCAGCCGTCTGCGTCGCAGCAGCGGCCCTGTCTGTTTTCGGTTTCCCGTACACGCTGGGTTTCCCTTCTCAGAGCCCACAAAACGCTGACAGGCGTCGGTGACTGCATCATCAACGCCTGTCCGAGTGCCGATCTTTTGTTGTCTCCCCGGGTGAACGCCGTCTGCCGGCAAGCCCCTTCCTCCTGTTCAGCAGTCCGGAAACAGGTCATTGTATTCCATGTAAAACCGGACGGTGTCGATCATCTCTCCGGTCGTCGGCTTGAGCTGTACGTTGTACGTAGCCATCTCCCGATAGCGGTCCATATCGCCTTTGGTCCACAGCCTGTCCCGCAAGGCACGCAAATTCCGCTCCACCGCTGTGTGGTTGGTATCTCCCAGATGCTCGGCCACCTTGCTGTACAGACCTTTGGTGACACTCAGCAGAAGAGAGGGATCTTCGTGCGCCAGCTCGATGGCACACACCATCTGGCGCATCGCCACAGAAGAACCCAAAAGTCCCAGGGTATGCAGGACGTGCTCGATGGCTTTCAGATTTTTCAGATACTTCATCCCGCAGCCTCTCCCCCATCTCTCTACCAGCTTCTGACTTCATTCTACCGCAGATCGGTAAAAATCGGAAGAACTTTCACTTTTATTTTCCGACATCTTTCGACGTACCCTGCGGGTATCTTCAGCAGGTCAACAGACAGAGCGGGACACAAGACAGGCACAGCTCATGGGGGACAGGATTGAGATCAGGATTCCTGTTGGCGTTTCACCAGCTTTACAATGCGGGATGTACCCAGCCGCTCGGCGCCCAGGGTGAGAAAATCCCAGGCGTCCTGGAGGGTGGCGATGCCGCCTGCGGCCTTGATCTTCACATGGGGGGCCACATGGGCTTGGAACAGAGCCACATCCTCCCGGGTGGCGCCGGCGGAGGAGAACCCGGTGGAGGTCTTGATGAAGTCCGCTCCGCTGTCCGAGACGATCTGACACAGCCGGATCTTTTCCTCCTGGGTGAGCAGGCAGGTCTCCACAATCACCTTCAGCACCAGAGAACCGCAGGAGCGCTTCACCGCCTGGATCTCCTCCAGCACCCTGTTCCACAGCCCATCCTTTACCCAGCCCAGATTGACCACCATGTCAATCTCCTTTGCCCCGTTGACGATGGCCTCCTTGGCCTCAAATACCTTCACCATGGTGGTGGAATAGCCGTTGGGAAATCCGATGACGGTACACACCGGCAGTTTGTCCCCCAGATAGTCCGCCGCCTGCTTCACATAGCTGGGGGGAATGCACACGCTGGCGCAGCCGTAAGTCACCCCGTCGTCGCACAGCTGACGGATCTCCTCCCAGGTGGCGGTCTGGGTCAGCAGGGTGTGATCCGCCGCAGCCAGGATCTTTTTGATGTCCATATCCTCACCTCATAACCGGATTTTGTTGAACACCATCATACCTGTTTTTCCTCTCACTGGCAAGTGGAATTTCAGCACGTTTGTTTCGTGATTCAACCATTGCTTTATTTTCCCCAAGTTTCCCTCCGTTGTTTTCAACCATCGCTTGTGGTATGATACAACCAACAGATGAAACGAGGTGTCTGCATGAACTGCAATTTGAGTGAACGCATCGCCCAGCTGCGAAAAGAGCGGGGCCTGACCCAGGAGCAGCTGGGCCAGATGGTGGGAGTGTCCGCCCAGGCGGTGAGTAAGTGGGAGAAGGGGGGCGCCCCCGATGTGGAGCTCCTCCCCGCCCTGGCCGACTGCCTGGGGGTGAGCATGGACGGCCTGTTCGGCCGGTCGGAGGACGCCCCCCAGGACCTGGAGCGGCATTTCGGCCTCTGGCTCCAGCGCACCCCCAAGGAGGAGCGGATGGGCTATCTGTTCCGGCTGCTGGCCACCAATATGCTCCAAACCTTTGCCGACCCCTCCGTGCTCAACAGCGAGCTGGGCCGGACAGTGGCCGCCAACTGCTATATGACCGAGATGCCGGACAGAGAGCCGGTGTGGCTGCGCTCCCAGTACACCAATGACGAGGGGATGATCCTGGGGGTGACGGCGGAGAACTTCCCCATGTACCTGCTGCTGCCCGAGCCGCCGGAGGGGTACGACATCCACTTCGCCCCCACCGAGGACTACCGGAAGCTGTTCGCGGTGCTGGCCCGGGAGGGCTGCCTGGAGCTGCTGTACTTCCTGTACCGGAAAAAGCCCATCTTTTTCACCGCTGCCGCCCTGGCCAAGCAGACGGGCCTGCCCCGGGAGACGGTGGACGCGCTGCTCCCCGCCCTGGCCGAGCGGCATCTGCTGCGGGAGCAGACCCTGGAGCTGGAGGACGGCCCCGCCCAGGTCTACCGCGTCCACGACAACCAGGGCCTGGTGCCCTTCCTCTACTTCGCCCGGTGGTTTATGGAGGAACAAGATGCCTGGAACTACGGCTGGGACATCCGGGAGCGGCCCATCCTGGAGCTGACGGAAAAGGAAAAACAGCTGCGGAAGGAGCATGGACATGAAAGCAAACGCTGACGTGCGGGAGTACACCCGCGCCTTTTACCAGGGCAACCGGCTGAACTTCACCCTGGCCCTCATCCTCATCATCCTGAGCACCGGGGGGATGCTGTACTTCTCCTGGGTTCTGGGCGAGGTGACCAACATCATGGCCGCCGGCGACCTGCCCTGGCTGTGGCGCACCCTGGGCATCACTTTCATCGCCCTGGCCGTCACCCTGGTGGTGGAGCTGCTGATGTACTACTACAAGACCAGGTTCGTCCACCAGGCCCTGCGGCAGTACAAGGACCTGGCCTTCTCCCGGCTGTCGGAAAAGAGCATCAGCGCCTTTTCCCGGGAAAACACCAGCCGGTATCTCTCCGCCCTTACCAACGACACCAACTCCATCGAGGAGAACTACCTCAACCGCTCCATCCTGCTCATCTACCAGGGGGCCATGTTCGTGGGCGGGCTGGGGATGATGTTCCTGCTCAGCTGGCAGCTGGCCCTGGCCACCGTGGCGCTGGCCGCCATCCCCACCGCCTGCTCCCTGCTCATGAGCCGGCAGCTCACCCGGTGGGAGCGGGCCATGAGCGACCAGAACGAGGGCTTCGTGGCCCAGGTGAAGGACTTTCTCTCCGGCTTCTCCGTCATCAAGAGCTTCAAGGCCGAGGGGGAGGCCAACCGGCTCTTCCAGGCCGCCAACGCCGAGACGGAGCGGGTGAAGGAGCACCGCCGCCGGTGGGACGCCATGCTCTCCGCCGCCACACAGCAGTGCGGCACCCTGCTCCAGATCGGCATCTTCTTCTACGGCGCCTGGCTGGCCATCGGGGGCAACATCCCCATGGGCACGGTGCTCATCACCCTGAACCTGTGCAACTGCTTCACCCAGCCCATCCAGATCGTCCCTCAGTACTGGGCCAGCCGGAAGGCCGCCCTCACCCTCATCAAGAAGCTTGCCCAGATCACCAAAGAGAACGCCGGACACGCCGGTGTGGCCATCCCCGCCCGGCTGGAGCGGGGCATTACCCTGGACCATGTCACCTTCGGCTATGTCCCGGACAAGCCGGTGCTGAAGGACCTGTCCCTCACCTTCGAGCCCGGGAAAAAATACGCCATCGTGGGCGCCTCCGGCTCGGGCAAGTCCACCCTGCTCAGCCTGCTCATGGGCTCCTACACCGACTATGCCGGCTCCATCGCCATCGACGGGCAGGAGCTGCGGGAGGTGGACACCGACAGCCTGTACGACCTGGCCAGCCTCATCGGCCAGAACGTGTTCCTCTTCGACGACACGGTGCGGCGGAACATCACCATGTTCCGGGACTTCCCGGCAGACCAGGTGGAGACCGCTGTAAAGCGCTCCGGCCTGTCAGAGCTGGTGGCCCAGCGGGGAGAGGACTACCGCTGCGGGGAAAACGGGGTGAACCTCTCCGGGGGCGAGCGCCAGCGGGTGTCCATCGCCCGGGCCCTGCTGCGGGGCACGCCGGTGCTGCTGCTGGACGAGGCCACCGCCGCCCTGGACAACCAGACCGCCTTCGAGGTCACCGACGCCATCCTCCACCTGGACGGGCTCACCCGCATCGTGGTCACCCACCGGCTGGACGAGGCCCTCATGGACCAGTATGACGAGATCATCGTGCTGAAGGACGGCCGGGTGCGGGAGGCGGGCACCTACCGGCAGCTGATGGAAAAGAAGGAGTTCTTCTATTCCCTGTTCACCCTGGCGGCATAAGCCCCGCCGGACACAGAGCGAAAGAGCGCGCCCCCGGGCCAACGGCCCGGGGGCGCTTCGTCTTTTATCAGCTTGGGTTTCAGTCCGCCTGGTACAGCTCCAGCAGGCGCACCAGGATGGCCGCCGTCTGGGCCCGGATGGCGGTGCCGGCGGGAGTCAGGCCGTTCTCATCTCCCCGGATGAGGCCGGCGTCCACACTCCAGCTCATGGCCTCCTCCGCCCAGCCGGACACGGCGTCCCCGTCGGCATAGCCGCTCAGGTCGCCTGAGGCGGTCACATCATAGTCCTTGTACTGGGCATAGCGGTACAGCATGGCCGCCAGCTGCTCCCGGGTGATGGGGTCACCCGGAGCGAACTGCGCGTCGCTGTAGCCCTGGACGATGCCGTTGTCCCTGGCCCAGTACACCGCGTCGGTATACCAGGTGTCGGGGGCCACGTCCTCAAAGGGATAGCCCAGGTTCCCCTCCAGCTCCGGCTCGCCATCCATGCGGTAGAGCATGGTGACCAGCTGGCCCCGGGTGGTGTCGTCGTCCGGGCTGAAGGTGGTGTCCGAGGTGCCCTGCATCAGCCCCGCAGCGATGGCCTTGGCCACCTCCAAGACATACCAGGCCTCGGGATCCACGTCGGTATACATCCCTTCCAGCGAGGTGCCGGCCAGCCGTTGATCCACCCTCAGTTCGGTGTTCAGCGTCTCGGCCAGCTCCCGGAGGTAGCTCTCCTCCATGGGGTTGTCCATGCCGGCAGCTTCAAAGCTCTCCAGCAGACCCATGCCCGGGGCCTGGGCCACAAAGGCCAGATAGTCGTCCACCGCATCGGTGAAGCCGCCGGTCTGGGCGTCCACCCAGAAGGCAAAGGCGCCGGCGGCTGAGGTGGCGTAGCTGATGAAGTAGCTGGGCGCTTGGAACAGATGGGGGGTAGTCACCCATTCGTTGCTGTATATCACGTTATACCAATGCTCCAGATACTCATCGGTCTGACCGCCGATATACATGTCAATGAACCCCAGTTCCTCGGCCAGCTCCCTGGCTTTTTCGTTGAGCTGCTGGAGGGTGACCCCCGGCGTGTCATAGGCATACCGCTCCAGTTCACCATACATGCAGCCCTGTGTCATGGAGACAATGAGATTGAGCATCACATAGTCCATGGTGGTCTGCGCGGAGTCCCCAAAGAGTTCCCCGTAGAAGTTGGTCATCAGCAGCTCCATCCCCTGGGAGTGGACTTCTGCCACATCCGCATAATCCTCGGCTGTATTCCATCTCATTGGATCCCAGTAGGCGTTGTTGTAGTGGCCGAACTCATGGACCAGGGTACAGAAGTCATAGAAGTCGTTGTACGGGCAGTTGGACATATAGGGCGCACCGTAGCTGTACAGCGATATGGTGTAGCCAATTTCCTGCTTCACCGGGCTCTCGTCCAGATCATACAGGTTGTGCTCCACCATATAGTCCATGGCCTCCCCCAGCTCGCTGGACATCTGATCCAGATAGGGCCGCACCATCTGGATGGCCACATCGCCGGTGTAGTCCCCGGACAAAACCGGATCATCCGGGTTCATCTGCTCCAGCGCTCCCAATTTCACGGTGATGGGAGCAATGTATTCCGCCACTGCCTGGACGAACGCCCCGACCTCCTCCGGGGTGTAGTCCCGGTGGAAGGTGACGTCATACGCGTAGTCGTTATAGGTATCATAGCCGAAGGAGCGGGCGATCTCCCCCCGCAGCGCCACCAGGCGAAGATAGATCTCCCCCAGTACCGCGTTCTGGTTCCGATACAGCTGAAGTATCAGCTCATCGTACGTATCCGCATCGATGATGCCGCCGTCTCCTGCCTGGTTGATCTCAGCAAGGCCCCACTGCTCCCCCTGATACTCCACGGTAATATCCTGCATGGCGGCTGCGGAATACTCCTGGATCAGCTCTGCCTCCTCATTCAGCAGCCGCTGCTGCTCCTCCGTCATGGCGCTGTAACTGCGGTACTCATCCACCTGCTCCGGGGCGAGCTGAGTGAGCAGCCAGTCCTCCAAAGGGGTTTCCAGCAGTTCCTTCACCAAGATGTTGAAGGCGTCAGTCAGCTCCAGAAAGACCGAGTAACTGTCGGTGTAGGCCTGGGCCCAGGTCTCGCTGGTGCCGTCTGCGTTGGTCTGGATCTGGGCAAACACATACATCGTCGCCGCATCCGTGTATTGCTCCGCCACCCATTCAAAACGGCGGATGGCCTCGTCAGTTCCGGATTCCTCCCGGGCCAGGGCACGGATGACATCCATCTCCGCCAGAACAGCGTCCGCGTCCACTTCCCGGTACTGGATGTCCTCAAAATTCAGATCCGTGTGGGGCTGATCCTGAAAGAAATCCGTCTCCCGGACCTCATCCGCGGCCAGGGCCGCAGGACACAATCCTACAGCCATAACCAGAGCGAGCGCTAAAGCAAGCAGTCTTTTCTTCAATGGTCCGTTCTCTCCTTTCCTGTTTCATCCACAGTCCAAGGCACAGTGCAACTGTGTTTGTGCGGAACCATGGCCTTATTATACCCTCTCTCCGGACGCATGGCAACCTCATTCCGTTCAGGAGGTGCAGACCGGACACACCCCCGGGCCAGTCTACCGATCCAACAGCCTGGCCACAGGGGTGCGGCGCACCTCCATGGCCCCCTGGGGGCAGAATTCCTGACAGCAGAAGCAGCGGATGCATTTGCTCCGGTCGATGTTCGGCCTGCCCCGGTGCATGATGATGGCCTTGGCCGGACAGATCTGGGCGCACAGGGTGCAGCCCACACATTTGGCAGCGTTCAGACCGGGGCGCTGGGTGAGCAGATATCCGATGAGCCTGCCCCGCAGCCGTTTGACCAGGCTGGTGCCGTCCCCCTGGAACAACAGGCTGTTGCCGGTGGCGATGCGCTGGAAATCCGGAAGGGCAAACGAGGCGGGATCCCTCGCCACCACCAGATCCTCCGCCCCGGGCGGAATCAGGCCCCGCTCCAGAGCGGCCTCCAGGGTGGGCACCTCCTCCCGGCGCAGGCCGATGAGGCTGGCGCACAGCAGATCCACTTTGTGGGGGCTGCTCCCCGCCACCAGAGCTCCCATGTGTCTGGGCGTCCCGCTGGTGGGCCCGTTGCCCTCCATGCAGTCCACCGCGTCCACAATGGTGAGCCGGGGGGCAAAATACTCGTCCAGGTCCACGATCATCCGGGCAAAATCCCGGGGATCCGGATAGCGGAAGTGGTATTCCGGCTTCACCGTTCCGGGCACAACGCCGAACAGGTTCTTCGCCCCGCAGCTTAAGGCCATCATGCCGTGGCTCTTGAGTTTGCAAACGTTGAGAATGACATCCGCCTGGTCCAGATAGGCGGTGTACCGGAAGCTCCGGCACACCTTTGCCTTCGGATTCTGGGCGTCTGCCTCGGAAAAATCCCCGTTCAGCCTGCCGCCTGCTTCGTTCACGGCAGACATGCCGGCGGCATCGTAGACCCGCTGCACAAATCTGGCATTGTACAGGCCTCCGGGGCTGTCTCCCACCACCACATCGGCGCCCCGCGCGGTGAGCATCTTCACCAGCTCTGCCAGCAAAACCGGATGGGTGGTGGCGCATCGCTCCGGCTTCAGGCCGGCCACCAGATTCGCCTTAATGGCAATGCGCATGCCCTCCCGCACCCAGTCCAGGCCGTCAAAGGGGGCCAGCACCTGTTCCAGCGCCAGCCGGACATTTTCCCCGCTGTAGTCCGGACAGGCGGCAATGGCCACATCTGTTTGCGCCATAACGTTCTCCCCTTCTGAAAAAATGGCCCGCCGCAAATCGCGGCGGGCCATTTCATGTCAATCGAACTTACTCCTCCACGGGAGCCTCGTCCTCTTCGGCGGGCTCCTGAGCGGGGCCCTCCTCCAGCAGAGCGCGGATGGACAGGGACACCTTCTTGTTGTCATTGTCAATGGCAATGATCTTGGCGTTCACAGTCTCACCCTCGCTGAGCACATCGCCGGGCTTGTCGATCCGGTGATCGGCAATCTGGGAGATGTGGATCAGGCCGTCCACGCCGGGTACGATCTCGGCGAACGCGCCGAAGGTCATCAGCTTGACAATCCGCACGGGGGCCGTGTCGCCCACGGAGTACTTGGAAGTGAACACAGTCCAGGGCTCCTGGCTGTGATCCTTCATGCCCAGGGAGATCTTCTTCTTCTCGGGGTCGAAGGAAATGACATATACGTCCACGTTGTCGCCCACAGAGACGACCTCGGCGGGATTCTTGATGCGGGACCAGGACAGCTCGGAGATATGGACCATGCCGTCCACACCGCCGATGTCCACGAAGGCGCCGTAAGAGGTCAGGCTCTTCACGGTGCCGGCGTAGTGCTTGCCCACCTCAATGTTGGCCCACACTTCGGCGGCCTTGGCGGCGCGCTCCTCAGCCTGGACGGCGCGGATGGAGCCCACCACGCGGCGGCGGGCACGGTTGACCTCGGTAATGCGCAGCTTGACCTGGGTCTTCACCATGTCGGACAGGTCGGCACCCCGGGGCTTGCCGGACTGGGAGGCGGGGATAAACACCCGGATGCCCTTCACGTTGGCCACCAGGCCGCCCTTGTTCTCCTCGGTGATATAGCCGTCCAGAATCTCCTTGCTCTCCACGGCATTCTCCACGGTCTCCCAGTTCTTGGCGGCGTCCAGACGCTTCTTGGACAGCTTGACCATGCAGTCCCGGTCGCTGACCAGCAGCACCTGGGTCTCGATCTCGTCGCCCACCTTGACCATGTCCTCTACCTTGACGTTCGGATCGTCGCTCAGCTCATTCAGCGGAATATAGCCGGGGTACTTGATGCCCAGCTCCACCTGCACTTCGGTAGGTGTGATAGCAACTACAGTACCAGTTACCTTATCCCCCGTATTCAAAGTTTTGAACGACTCCTCCAGCATCTCAGCAAAGGACTGTTCAATCTCCATAATTTCATCGCTCATTTTGTTGTAGACCTCCTTTATTATCCACTCCGGCGTGGATGCGCCGGCAGTGATTCCAAGCGTACTGACGGATCGGAAGCTCTCTCTGGAGAGCTCGTCCCCTCGCTCTGCCTGTACCACCAGCGAGCAACTGGAACGGCACAGCTGGGCCAAACGTCTGGTATTGGAACTTTTCGGATCTCCGATCACAATCATTCCGTCACACTGTCTGGCCAGTTCAACGGCCTCAGTTTGACGCTTGGACGTAGCACCACATATTGTATCAAAAAATTCTGCGCTTGTACACACTTTTTTTGCGTTTTCAACGGTTTTTTCCCAATCTGCCCGAATTGCAGTGGTTTGACAGACAAAAGTCAGCGGCTGAGCACATATTTCCGGGGAATTCTGGAATAATTTCTCTAATTCTTCCCATCCGGAGGCCACGATTCCGCGTTTCGTGCATCCCGCAATGCCGATGATTTCCGGATGTGAGGCCTCTCCGATGACCACCGGAATCCGCCCCTCTGCCTCCGCCTGGCGCACAATTTCATGGATGCGTGCCACGTTGGGACAGGTGGCATCCAGAACTGTGCAGCTGCGCTGCGCCAGCTGAGCGTGGACGCTGTCCGGCTCTCCGTGCGCACGGATGAGCACCGTGGCGCCCTGAGGCACCTCCTGCGGAGCGTACACCGTGACGGTGCCCTTGTCCTCCAGCCAGCGGATCACATGGTCGTTGTGGGTGATCTGTCCCAGCAGATAGACCGGCCCCTTGTCCGCCGCATCCGCCGCCATCTCCACCGCCCGGCGCACGCCGTAGCAGAAGCCGGCGGACTTGGCCAGTATCACGTTCATTCCCGCTCACCGCCCAACTTTCGGATCCGGACCATCAGATCGTCGGCAATCCGCTGATAATCCTCCGGCGTCGGCTTGCGGCCGGCAAATTCCGGGTGATAGGGCTGGCCGAAAATCACAGCGGTCCTGCGGAAGAGCTTCTTCTTCGGCTGGATGTAGATGGGTACGATGGGCATGCCGGTACGGGTGGCAAACATGGCCGCACCAGTGTGGGCCTCCATGGTCATCCCCTCCTTGACTCGGGTTCCCTCCGGAAACAGGAGCAGTTTTTCGTCTTTTTTCAGCACCCGCATGCACTCTTTGATGGCGGCCACATCTGCCTTTCCCCGTTTGATGCCGATGACGCCCACGGTTTTCAGCAGCCAGCCGAGGAAGGGCCACGTCATGATCTCCGCCTTGGCCATGACGTGGGTCTGCCTGCGCCGGCCCATGGCGCACACCACGTAGAGCGGGTCTCCCAGAGTGGTATGGTTTCCGCACAGCACGGCGCCCCCTTCCGGAAGCTGCTCTGCCCCCTTGCTCCTCCAGGGATGAAAGATCCGCATAAAGGCCCACACAAAGGGGTACGCCGCAGTGTACAGTTTATTCTTCATCATGACAGCGGTCCTCCCTGCTTTCGTTCCAGATGGCTGCGGATCAGCGAAAGCAGCAGCTGAAAACTCTCTTCCTGGCTTTTTCCGGTGGTGTCCGCCAGCACCGCGTCCTCCGCTCGGCGCAGCGGCGCCACCGTGCGCTCCATATCCCGCCGGTCCCGCTCCAGCACATCCTGCAGGATCTGTGCCTGCTCCGCCTGCTGGCCGCGGGCCACCAGCTCCAGATACCTTCTTCTGGCCCGGTCCTCCGGATCCGCGGTAAGATAGATCTTCAGATCCGCCTGGGGCAGCACCACCGTGCCGATGTCCCTTCCGTCCATGATGACATTGTGTTCCCTGGCCAGTCTGCGCTGCATATCCAGCAGAAACTCCCGGACGGCGGGAATGGCGGACACCACTGAGGCCCAGGCGGAGATCTCGTGCATGCGGATGGCCTGGGTCACGTCCTCCCCGTTGAGCAGCATCCGCTGCGTTCCGTCCTCCCCGAACTGCAGGGAGATCTCCAGCTCCGGCAGCAGGCCGGCAATGGCCTGCGGGTCCTCCTTGGAAATGCCCCGCCGGCTGGCAGCCAGTCCCACCGTGCGGTAAATGGCCCCGGTGTCCACATGGAGAAATCCCAGCTCCCGGGCCAGCTGCTCGGACAGGGTGGATTTCCCCGCGCCGGAGGGTCCGTCAATGGCAATACTGAAATGTTGTCCGCTCATTCTTGTCTCTCCTTCCAGCGCCCGGCGGCAGCCACCCCGGCGGCGTGGCCGGTGGCCCATGCAATCTGAAGATTGAATCCGCCGGTATACCCGTCCGTGTCCAGCAGTTCCCCGGCGAAGTAGAGGTCCTTCACCAGTTTGGACTCCATGGTGGCCGGATTCACTTCCCCCACTTTTACGCCCCCGGACGTCACAATGGCCTCTTCCACCGGCCGCGGCCCGGTGAGGGGAAGGCTGAAATCCTTCAAGGTCTCCAGCAGCCTGCGCCGCTCTTCCCGGCGCACGTCCCGGGCCTTGGTCTCCCCCGGAATGCCGCACCGAAGGGCAATCACGGGGATCATGGAGTGGGGAACCAGCCCGCCCAGCAGGTTGGAGAAATTCTGGTTGGCCCGCTCCTGCAGATCCCGCAGAAGCCGGGCATCCAGCTTTTCCTCGGACAGCGCGGGCTTCAGGTCAATGTGGGCGGTATACGAATTTGCGGAAAAGTCCATGTGGGCTGAGGCGGACAGCACCAGGGGCCCGGACAGTCCGAAATGGGTAAACAGCAGCTCCCCCAGTTCCCGATAGATCCGCTTTCCCTTCCGGTCCTTCACCGTCAGCTCCACATTCCGCAGGGAAAGGCCCTGCATCTGTCCGCAGCAGGGATCGTCCGACTCCAGCGGGACCAGGGACCCTCTGGGCGGAACCACCGTGTGGCCCGCCTCGGCAGCCAGCCGGTACCCGTCCCCGGTGGAGCCGGTGCGGGGATAGGACGCCCCGCCGGTGGCCAGAATCACCCCGCTGCCGCGCAGGTCTCCGGACTGCCGGGCCCGCACCCCCACCGCCTGTCCGCGCTCAATCAGAACATGCTCCACCCGGTCCTGCACCACCGGCACCCGCAGACGGCGCAGCTCGTAAAACAGGGCGTCCACAATATCCGCAGACCGGTCTGACACGGGAAACACCCGGTTCCCCCGCTCCGTCTTCAGCGGGACGCCCAGCTGTTCAAAGAACTCCCAGGTGTCCTGGGGCAGGAATCTGGACACGGCGCTGTAGAGGAACTTCCCGTTCCGGGGCACATTGGCCATGAACTCCTCCAGCGAGCAGTGGTTGGTCACGTTGCAGCGGCCCTTTCCCGTGATGTACAGCTTCCGCCCCAGTTTATCATTGGGCTCGATCAGCACAACGCCGGCGCCCGCCCGGGCTGCGGTAATGGCTGCCATCATGCCGGCCGCACCGCCGCCCGCGATGATCATCCGATTTTCTTCCGGGGATCCCATAGTGTCTTCCTTTCCGCATCAACTGAACAAAAACTCGGATTTGTTCAGTGCGCAGCTGTTCTCCTCCGCCGCGCACCGCTCCGGCGGCCTTGGGGCCTGGCGAGGGCACAAACAATTCGGATTCCCGCATGACGAAAATCCGAATGCTGCTGTCTGTGATTATCCGCCGGCCGGTCCGGATTTCTCGTAGACATGGTACTCATCCCAGATCCGCTCCAGCCTGCTGAAGGTATCGGTCACCTCGGTCAGTTTCTTCCGGCCCACGGCGACGATCAGCGCGTTGATGACAGACAAAGGGGCCACCAGGGAGTCCACAAAGGAGGCCATATCGCTCTTTGCCAGCAGCCGCAGGCCGGCAATCTGGTAGAGGGGGGACAGCTCGCTGTCCGTGATGGCCACCACCGTGGCGCCCTGATCCCGGGCGAATTCCATGGCCCTTGCCGTCCGGGTGGAGTATCTGGGAAAACTGATGCCGATCACCACGTCCTCCGGGCCCACCCGCAGCATCTGTTCGAACATCTCGCTGGCCAGGGTGCTCTGCACCTGGCGCACATCGTCAAAAATCAGGTTGAAATAAAAGGTCAGAAAATCAGAAAGCGTGGAGGCGGAGCGCACACCCAGAATATAGATCCGCCGGGCGTGGACAATGGCCTCCACCACAGCGGAAAATTCCTCCCGGCTCAGTTCCTCCAGCGTCAGGCGGATTTTCTCAATATCGGACTGCACCACCTTGGCCAGAACGTCCTCATCGCTGATCCGGTCGTTGGCCACCTCAATGCGCTGCACCGAGGTGAGCTTGCTGCGGATCATCTCCTGCAGCGCCCGCTGCATGGCGGGGTATCCGTCATACCCCAGTTCTGAGGCAAACCGGACCACGGTGGATTCGCTGACCCGCACGGTCTGCCCCAGTTTTGCCGCCGTCATGAACGCGGCCTTGTCGTAGTTGTCCAGAATGTAGTGGCCGATCAGCTTCTGGCCTTTTGAAAAATCGTCCATTCCGGACTGAATCGCCGCAAGAATATCTCGGCTCATGCCTTCACTTCCATTTCCATCATCCCTCACAGCCGGCCTGTCCGGGCACCCGGGGCGCAGCCGGCTCAGCAGACACTATCATACCGTGTCCGCCGAAGAAATGCAAGTGTTTTTGCAGGACTTCATGCAGCTCCTGCAAATTTTCCTTCATCCGCCCTGTCTGAGCCGGTCCAGATCCTCATTTTTGAGAAAACGCCAGGTGCCTGCCTTCAAATCGCCCAGCAGCAGATTCCCCTCCCGGATCCGGATCAGGCGGCGGACCTGCAGCCCGGCGGCGGCGCACATCCGGCGCACCTGGCGGTTTTTCCCCTGATGGATCACCACGGACAGCCAGCCGGGACGGATGCAGGACACCCGGTCCGCCACCAGCCGGTCCCCGTCCAGTTCCATGGGCCGGGACAGCAGGGGCAGCGCCCGCTCCACGTCGCCGCTGACCTGTACCTGATACTCCTTCTCCACCTCATGGGAGGGGTGGGTCAGCGCATGGGTCAGCTCCCCGTCGTCGGTGAGCAGCAGCAAGCCCTCGGAGTCCATGTCCAGCCTGCCCACCGGCCATACCCGGGCCGGGCAGTCCGACACCAGCTGGGCCACCGTCCTGCGCCCCTTCTCGTCGCTCAGGGTGGTGACGTAGCCCCGGGGCTTGTGGAGCATGATATATGTATGCCCGCACGGCCGGGACAGGAGACGGCCGTCCACCGCCACCTCGTCCCGGTCCGGGTCCGCCTTTTCTCCCAGGGACGCCACTCTGCCGTTGACCGTCACCCGGCCCGCCAGCAGATAGTCCTCCGCTTTTCTGCGGGAGCAGATGCCGGCTGTGGATAAAATTTTCTGCAGCCGCTCCTCCACGTGTCCTCTTCCCCTCCAAGCATCTCTCACTCCGGGGCGGGTCAGCCGCCCTCCAGAAACCGCGTCAGACGCGCCCACCAGCCCTCCGGCTCGTACCGGTCCCGGCCCGCTCCGGCGCAAATCAGATCCGTATATGCCACCGGCTCGCCGTCCAGCAGCCACCATGCGGTGCCCACCACGCTTCCCGGCGCCACCGGTGCCTCCAGCCTGTCAGGCAGTTCCACCCGGCACTCCAGCGTCTCCCCTTCCTTCAGCGCAAAGGACACGTCCCGCGCCGCAGCCGCCGGCACTGCGGGCAGCAGGCTGCCGGAAACCGCCGCCGTGCCCAGCACCTCGCCCTGCCGGCACAGCTGCACGCAGGCATAGGTCCCGAACCCGTAGTCCAGCAGCGCCGCGTGGTCCTTCCAGTCGTTCCCGTCATTGAGGGTGACGCAAACCAGAGTCTGGCCATCCCGGCGGGCGGCCGAGATCAGCGTCCGCCCCGCCCGTTGGGTGTAGCCGGTCTTCATGCCCACGCAGCCGTCGTATTGATAGAGCAGCCGGTTGTGGTTGACAAAGGTGCGGCTGCCGATGGTGATGGATTTTGTGGCGCAGATCTCCGCCACCGTCTCGTTTTCCAGGCAGGCACAGGCCAGCAGCGCCATATCGTAGGCAGTGGAGTAGTGATTTTCGTGGTTCAGCCCGCTGGGGTTGGCAAAGCTGGTGTGATCCATCCCCAGCTCCCGGGCTTTTTCATTCATCCGCTCCACAAAGGAGGTCTCATCCCCGGCCACCGCACAGGCGAGGGCCATGGCCGCGTCGTTGCCGGACTGGAGCAGCAGGCCGTAGAGCAGCCCCCGCAGGGTGATCTGCTCGCCCGCCTTCAGGTAGATGGACGATCCCTCGCTGCCCAGCCATTCCGGGCGGATGGTCACCACCCGGTCCAGATCAGTCTCCCCCTCCGCCGCCACCAGGGCGGTCATCAGCTTGGTGATACTGGCGATCAGCCTGGTCTGGTGGATGTCCTGGGCGTAGAGGATGCGCCGGCACTGGGCATCCATCAGGATGGCACTGGAGGCGGATGTGTCCACCGCCAGTGCGCTCAGCGGCATACAGGCCATCAGCACCGCCGCTGCCGCTGCCGCAAGCACTCGTCTCACAAAAGGTCACTCCCATCCGAAGAATTCAGATGGGAGTTAGTATGACCCGGTTCAGTCCCGCTTATCCTCCGCGGCCTTTTTTTCTCCGGTTTTCTTGTCGATATATCCGGTCACCCGGTCAAACATCTCGGGGACCAGTTCCACCGCCCGGCTGACGCTGTCTCCGGAGGGAGGCGCCACCGGCAGCAGCTTCACGTTGCCGTCTTTCACAATCAGGAAGGCCACCGGGATCACATTGACCCCCGCGCCGGCGCCGCCGCCGAAATTCTTCCCCACATTGGGGGTCTTCCCGAAGTCGGAGCCGCCCGTGGCAAACCCGAACGACAGCCGGGACACCGGAATCAGGGTGACGCCCTCCTGGGTCACAATGGGCTGACCCACAACGGTATTCGCGTCCACCATCTCACGCAGTTTGGACATGGTGGTGTGCAGCACTTCATTGATGGGGTGATTTTGTTCGCTCATGACTTAACCTCCTGTCGTTCCGGGGAGCGGCGTCCGCTCCGGCTCCACCTGCTCAGCGCCTTTGCCCCGTAGTGGACGGCAAAGGCCAGTGCCTGCCCCACGGTAAGGGTCAGGGCAATGTCAAAGGACACTTCCGGGCGGTGGGATTCATAGTCCACGTCCACCTGAAAGTCATGGTCTTTTACACGGAAATTATGATCCAAAATCGGCCAGATCATACCGAGCAGCCCATGGATCCGTCCGAATCCGATGGCTGCACCGGCCGCGTCGGCCGCGGCCCAGATAATCTTCACCTTCAGGGACCGGATCAGGATCTTCCGGCGCAGCGCTCCCGCCGCCTCCCCCACCACGGGCAGAAGATCCAGAATCCGGGTCAGCGTCCCCGGCTTTTCCTCCGGCTGCGCCTCCGGTTTCTTCTTGCGCCGCTTCTCCGGGCGCTGTTTTTTCTGCTTCTCCTTTTTGGGCTTGTCCGGGCGCTCTTTCCCGGGAAGCACGGGGATACGCACCGGCCCGGCAATCACAGCCACGGACAGCTGTTCCGCCTCATACCGGATGTCCGCCCCCAGGCGAATCTGTCCCAGGAGGAACAGGACCGCCAGGACGATGAGGACAATGAGCCACCAGGTCATGGATGCCCCCCGTCCTCTCCCTCACCACGCCCGGGCCGCTCCGGCCCGTCCGGCTCCTGCTGCTGCAGCGGGCCCAGGGCCGACTCCAGCTCCATGGTCATCTGTACCTCCTCCTGGGTGGAGGCAGGCAGTTCCGGCAGGTCCTCCAGGCTGCTCAGGCCGAAGGTGCGCAGGAAGTTCTTTGTGGTGCGAAACTGCATGGGCCGGCCGGGCACGTTCAGCCGCCCCGCCTCACAGATCAGCCCCCGCTCCAGCAGCAGCCCCACGGTGTAGGAGCTGTCCACCCCGCGCACCTGCTCGATATAGGCCCGGGTCACCGGCTGGAAGTAGGCCACAATGGCCAGTGCCTCCAGCGCCGGCTGGGACAGCTTGGGCGGCTTGCGGCTCTCCAGAGCCTTCCGGATCTCCAGCGCGTGCTCCGGCGCGGAGCACATCTGCCAGCTGTCCTCCAGGTGGATCAGACGGATCCCCCTCCGCTCATAGCTGTACTCGTCGGCCAGGTTCTGGCAAACCCGGTCCACGCTCTCCCGGTCCTGCTCCAGGGCCAGGCAGATCCGCTCCACCGGCACCGGATCCCCAGCCGCAAACAGGATGCCCTCAATGGCAGCCTGCATCTGTTTGAGCTCCACTGCGCCAATCACCTCACTTCCCCGCCGGGATTTTTCAATAGCTGTCCACCGTGACCTGAATCTCCTCATCCGGATCCTCGCCGGTGCTGGTCACGGTGCAGTCCTCCGCACCTCCGGCCAGGAAAATCCGGTGGGCCTTGCTCAGCTCCAGAATGGCCAGAAAGGTGGCCACCACCTCGGAGCGGCTTCTGCTGTTTCGGAACAGGGCCCGGAATCGGGTCACACCGAACTGGATCAGCCGGTTCAGAATCGCCCTGGCCTTGTCCGCCACCGGGTAGGGCTCCCGGCCCACAATTCCCTCAAAGGCCTGCACCGGGGGAGGCAGCTTGTTCCCAATCCGCTCCAGCGCAGCGTTCAGCGCGGAGAGCAGATCCCCAGCCTCGTGGACATACCGGTATTCCTTCCCGCCCTTCAGCGGCTCCGGCTGTTTGGACAGATAGTCCTTTCCGTACTCGTAGCGGTCCGCCAGGGGACGGGTCACCGCCTTGATCTTCAGATAGCTCTCATGGCGCTGATGTTCCTCCAGGGCAGACATCAGCTGTTCCATCTCACTCATGGCCTCTTCGTCCTCAATGGACAGCAGCATTCTGGTCTTGATGTAGATCAGGTGGGCCGCCATGGTGACAAACTCGCTGGCAATCTCCAGGTTCAGCTGCTCCCGCCGCTCCATCCACTCCAGGTACTGGTCCAGGAGCAGGGAGATCTGAATGTCCCGGATTTCAATCTTATTCTTGCTCAGCAGATGCAGGATCAGGTCCAGGGGGCCATTGAAGTCCTCCCGGTCCTCCTGCTTCGCCTTGACCACCTTTTCCAGGTGATAGATGGGTTCCTCCACAATGCACCTTCCATCCGCGAAACCGCATTCAAATATCTCATGTATTATAGCAAACCGCCCCTGGTTTTACAACCCCCGCGGCAAATTGGGATAATCCGGGGGCGGGATAGGCGGAGGCGCTGACCCCGCCGCCAGGACATGCAGGTTTCCGCCCCCTGAAAACGGCTCAGACGCGCTTCTCCTGTCCCCGGGCCGGGCACACTTCTTCAGCGCCTTTTCCGGAACTCATTCGGTGTGCAGCCATACTGCTGCTTGAACACCCTACAAAAATACCCGCTGCCGCCAAAGCCGACGCTGGCCGCAATTGCAGTGATGGTGTCGCTGGTGGAGAGCAGCAGCTCCTCCGCCCGGCGCAGACGATAGCGGTTGAGGTACCGGACCGGCGTTGTCTGAATGCCGGCATGAAAGCAGCGCAGCGCCTCACTGGGGCTGATATTTGCCGCAGCCGAGATGTCTTTCAGGGCGATCGGATCCCCATAGTTTTCATGGATGTAGGAGAGCATCCCCCGCAGCCGTTCCTGCGCGGCCAGATCTTCCCGCGCCCGGCTCTCCCACCGCCCGTTCCGGAACAGCGCGTACAGCTCCTGCCACAGGCCCAGCACAAGCCTTTGCGTCTCAAGCTCCCACGCAGGGCCCCCGGCATCCACGCTCTCGCAGATCCGGCGGATCAGCCGCAGCGCCTCCCCATGGGACTGCCGGCCGCGGACCAGCGGGATTGATTCGCAGTCAGAGGACAGGACGGGCTGCACGTAGTTCCGGAATACAACGGACGAGAGGGGCGCGAGAAATTCCGGCAGGAAAATCAGATTTTTCAGTGTCCCGTGGTCCGGAGCTTCAAAGCGGTGGATGGTCCTGCTGTTGAGAAAAAGGGCATCTCCCGCATCCAGACTGAGGACCTTGTGTCCGATTTTGCAGTTCACACGGCCCGCGACAACCATCGAAAATTCAAATTCCCGGTGCCAGTGCCAGTGCCACTCCACACAGCGGCTGCTGCAGTCTTCGATTTTATCCTGATAGCAGGCAAACGGAAAGTCGTCCGTCCCGTACGCCAGCGTAGAGCGCATGGACCTGTCTGTCGGTATAGAACACGTCTGCATAGGAACCTCACTGATTTGTTTTGGAGATATTTTATCATATCCTGGCGGAATACTGCAAGATTTGTGCGGCGCATTGTGGGATAATCTCACAGGATTTACTGCAGGGAGGTTCACAATGAAATATACAAACTGCGTCGTTCTGCCGCCGGATCGGGAAAAGAAGGTGTTCGGCCTGTTCACAAGGGACCGGACGTTTTACCGCACCTTTTTCCCTCTGCTGCTGGTCATCACGCTTCAGCAGCTGGCGGCTCTGGCGGTCAATATGGCGGACAACATCATGCTGGGAACTTACACGGAGCTGGCCCTCTCCGGTGCAACCCTTGTAAACCAGATTCAGTTTACACTCCAGCAAATCGCTGCGGGAATCGGGATGGGAATTGTGGTCCTCGCGTCCCAATACTGGGGGCAGAAGCGGACGGACCCCATCAAGAAGATCCTCAACGTCGGGGTCAAATTCGGGCTTCTGGTGGGCATTCTTTTTTTCGTGATCTCCAAACTCGCCCCCTGTCAGGTGCTCTCCCTCTTTACGGACGATTCGGCGGTGATCGCGGAGGGCGTGCGGTATCTGCGCGTCATCTCCTGGACCTATCTCATATTTTCCGTCTCCAACTCGCTGATGTATTCGCTGCAAAGCGTGGAGACCGCAATGATCGGAACCGTCATGTCGGTCTCCACAATCTGCATCAACATCTGTCTGAATTACTGCTTCATCTACGGGAATTTCGGCGCGCCGGAACTGGGGATCGTGGGTGCGGCGGTGGCCACACTGATCAGCCGCACGGTGGAGCTGATCATCATTTTGGTCTACGTCCTCGTTCTGGACAAAAAGCTGAAGATGAAGTGGGCAGAGCTGCTCCGCTTCGATTTCTCCTATCTGGGCAGCTATCTCAGAACTTCCGCCCCCATGGTCGTCAGCGGGATGCTCTGGGGCGTTGCCCAGGCCACGCAGACCGCAGTGCTGGGGCATATCAGCGCCACGGTGATCGCGGCCAACAGCATTGCCACCGTGATCTTTCAGATTTTTGCCGTGGTGGGGATGTCCTCCGCCAACGCGGCCTCCGTCACCATGGGAAAGACCATCGGCGAGGGGCGGGCGGACATGGTCAGGCCCTATGCCAAGACCATGCAGGCTGTTTTCCTGCTGATCGGGCTTTTCTTCGGCGCTCTGATGTTTGTGATGAAGGATGCCATTGTGGGACTGTACGCTGTATCGGAGCAGGCCAAGTCCATGGCAGTCCGCTTTCTGACGGTGCTGAGCGTGACCACGGTGGGCACCTGTTATGAATATCCGGTGGAGAGCGGCATCATCGCAGGGGGCGGCGTTACGAAATATGCCGCATTTGTGGACAACCTGTTTATGTGGCTGTTCACAATCCCCTCGGCCTTTCTCAGCGCGTTTGTGTTTGAGTTCCCGCCTGTGGTGACGTTTTGCTTTTTGAAGGCGGACCAGCTGCTCAAGTGCATCCCCAACGCAATCACCTGCAACCACTACCGCTGGGTGCGGGTGCTCACCTGCCAGGACCAGAGCAAATCCGACTCCGGATAGGGCCGGCGCGGCAAGCTCCGGATCTGGGGATCGGTCTCCATGTTTCACGGTGCATCCGGACCCGGCCCCTCTTGACAGCCCGTCCGGTTCTATGCTATCGTAGGAACGCTAAAACCTGGTGTGGATTTTTCCAATCCCCGTGTTTCGCGCTTCTGACTGCCGAGGCACCGGATTCTTTTCGCCACGCAATCAGTCCCATGCGGATCTGGTTGTGTGGCTTTCTTTCTGTCGGCCGCACCGGAGAACGTCAGGAACCCTGACGGATCATCGCCGCCTGCCGCGGCACATCGGAGGTATGCAGATGGATGAAACGTTCATGAAAAAACGGCCGGTCTTTCCGCTGATTGTCTCCATGGCCCTGCCCATGGTGATCTCCATGCTGGTCAATTCCCTGTACAACATCGTGGATACCTACTACGTCTCCCAGATCAGCGACAACGCCATGACCGCCCTCTCCCTGGTCTTCCCGGTGCAGAATTTCATCAATGCCGTGGCCATCGGCTTCGGCGTGGGTCTGAATGCCGTCATCGCCTATCACCTGGGCGCCGGGGAATCCGAGCAGGCGGACCGGGCCGCCACCCAGGGCATGGTCCTGTCCGCGCTCCACGGCGTGGTGCTCATGGTCCTGTGCATTGCCGCCATGCCCTCCTTCCTGGGACTGTTCACCCGTGTGGACGACATCGTGGATCTGGGCTCCCGATACTCCGCCGTGGCCTTCTCCTTCGCCGTGATCAACATGCTGAATCTGTCCCTTGAGAAGATCTTCCAGACCATGGGCCGTATGAAGCTGACTATGTTCGGCATGCTGTGCGGCTGTGTGTCCAACATTATCCTGGATCCGCTGATGATCTTCGGCATCGGCCCCTTCCCGGCCCTGGGCATCGAGGGCGCCGCCCTGGCCACCGGCCTGGGCCAGACGATCTCCCTGGCCATTTACCTGACCGTTTACCTCACCACCCACTGTCCGGTGCGCATCCGCAGACGGTATCTGATCCCGGAGCGGAACATGAGCCTGCGCCTGTACTCCATCGGCGTGCCGGCTATTCTCAACATGGCGCTCCCCTCTCTCCTGGTCTCCGCGCTCAACGGGATTCTCTCCGGCTACTCCGAGGTCTACATTCTGGTCCTGGGCGCCTACTACAAGCTGCAGACCTTCCTCTATCTGCCCGCCAACGGAATTATCCAGGGCATGCGTCCCCTGATCGGATACAACTACGGGGCGGGAGAGTATCTGCGTGTGCGGCAGATTTTCCGGGTGGTGCTGGCCATGTGCTGCACCATCATGGCGGCGGGCACCGTGATCTTCCTGGCCGTGCCCGGACCGCTCACCGGGCTGTTCACCACCAGTGAGCAGGCGGTCCGCATCGGAGAGACCGCGCTGCGGGTCATCAGCGCCGGCTTTCTCTGTTCCGCCGTCTCCGTCACCGCCTCCGGGGCCCTGGAGGGGCTGGGCAAGGGGATGCCCTCCCTGCTGATCTCCCTGTTCCGCTACGTGATTCTCATCATCCCCGCCGCTTTTCTCCTCAGCCGGCTGTTCGGAGCTGTGGGCGTGTGGCACGCCTTCTGGGTCAGCGAGGCGGCCGGGGCAGTCCTCTCCCTGCTCATCTACCGCCGCTCGGTCCGACTGGGCTGAACCTGCGCCTTCTAAAACGGGGAAATGCCGGCAGACACCTGCCGGCATTTCCCCGTTTTCCGCGCATCACAGCGGTGATTTTACATATGCTCCAGCGCCGCCTTGGCAGCCAGCTGCTCCGCCTCTTTTTTGGTGCGGCCTTTCCCGCGGCCCACCACCTGGTTGTCCACCGCAGCCTCCATGATGAAAACCCGGTCATGGTCCGGGCCGATCTCCTCCACCAGGCGATAGGTGACACTTTTGCCCGGCGTGCGCTGCACGTATTCCTGCAGGCTGGTCTTGTAGTCCCGGTCCACCGCCTTCTCCTGCTCCTTGTTCAGAATGAATTTCTGCACAATGCCCCGGGCGGCCTCAAAGCCTCCGTCCAGATAGACCGCAGCCAGGGTCGCCTCCGTGGCATCGGCGAGAATGGACGGCCGGGTGCGCCCTCCGCCGGCGGCCTCGCCCTTGCCCAGGCGCAGATACCGGCCCAGCTTCAGTGTGAGCGCCACCTCGTGGAGACTGTCCTCACACACCAGCGCCGCCCGGGTCCTGGTCAGCTCTCCCTCCGGCATATTCGGGTGGGTACGGAACAGGTATTCCGCCACAATCAGACCCAGAATGGAGTCCCCCAGAAATTCCAGCCGCTCATTGCTGGTGATTCCGGACGAGCGGTGCTCGTTGGCGTAAGAGCTGTGGGTCAGCGCATGTTCCAGCAGACTGGTGTCCCGGAAGTGATATCCGAGACGCTGCTCCAAGTTTTCCATAATTCCTCCCAAATGAGGAAGCCCCGCGGCAGGCGGGGCTTCCAGGCTGAACGCATCACAATCAGATATCCAAGTGCTCCTGCATGTACTTATACAGATCTCCCACCGTCACGATGGAGCTGATGTCCTCTTCCTCCATCTCTTCCATGCCGAACTCCTCTTCCAGGGCCATGGAGAGATCCACCAGGTCCACGGAATCGGCGCTCAGGTCATCCACAAACGAGGTATCGGCGGTCACGGTATCCGCTTCAACACCGAACTGCTCGGCAATGAGCGCACACAATTTTTCAAACATAGTTACGCAGCTCCTTTTAGTTAAGCTTTGACACCATAATAGGGATTAAGGCTCTCACTGTCAATAGGCTTTTTGACAGTATTTACATCTCTTTTCCAGGTGCATTCTCGTCGCTTCTGGCAGACCTCACCGGAAGACGCATATGCTCTACATTTTCCGTAATGTCCTCAATGATGCCGGACTTGCTGAATTCCAGCGCCTGGCGGATGGCATTGCGGATGGCATAGGCGTCAGAGGAGCCGTGGGCTTTGACCACCGGCCTGGAAATCCCGATCAGGGCGGTACCGCCCACTTCATCGGAGCTCATCAGTTTCTTGAATTCTTTCAGTTCGTTTTTCACCAGCACGGCGGCAATTTTGGTCTTCAGGTTTTTCAGGAACATCTTCTTGATCTCCCGGCCCAGGAACAGTCCCGCGCCCTCCATGGTCTTGAGGAAGATGTTTCCGGAATAGCCGTCCGAGACGATGACATCCACCGCCCCCTCCACAGCCTCCCGGGCCTCCACATTTCCGACAAAATTGATCCGCCCCTCATCCCCGGCCTTTTTCAGCAGCTGATAGGCCTCCTGCTGCAGCGCCGTGCCCTTGGAGGGCTCCGCGCCGATGTTCAGCAGGCCCACTTTGGGCTCCGGACGGCCCAGCACCCGCTCGGCATAGTAACTGCCCATAAACGCGAACTGAAGCAGGAATTCCGGTGTGCACTCGGAGGTGGCGCCGCAGTCGATGAGCACGGCTCCACCTCTGCCCGTGGGCACCACCGGCGCCAGAGCCGCCCGGCGGATGCCGCGGATACGCTTGACCAGCAGCGTGGCTCCGGACAGCAGCGCACCGGTGGAGCCGGCGGACACAAAGGCGTCTCCGGCTCCCTCCTTCAGAAGGTTGAGACCCACCGTCAGGGAAGAGTCCTTTTTCTCCTTGAATGCGGTGGCGGGGTTGTCGCACATCTCCACCACCTGATCGGCGTGGGTGATCTCCAGCCCGGCAGGCAGATCTGCAATGCCGTCGGCGTGGAGGGCGGCGAGAATCTCCTCGCCCCGGCCCACCAGGACCACCTCTACCCCCAGTTCCTTGATCGCCTGAACCGCGCCTCGCACCGGCGCCTGGGGCGCGTTGTCGCCGCCCATGGCGTCCACAATAATTTTCATAAACCAGCCTCCCTTAGCGCATATCTCACTGCGCTTGCACCGCTCCGGGGAACGGCAGGACCAAGCGCGCGTTGTTCTCTCTGTTTTTCCGGACCGGAACCTCAGTCTCCCTCTGACCCGTTGCCGGGCTCGGCTATTCCAGATCCAGGGTCCCCAGCACGTCCAGAGAGCGCTGGGACAGCAGGGCATTCTTGTTTCGTTTGCCCTTCACCCGCTGGTCCAGGGCCGGAATAATGCCGAAGTTGACATTCATAGGCTGGAACTCCACAACGCTCTCATTGCTCACATAGCAGGCCAGCGCTCCGATGGCGGTCTCCCGGGGGAAGTTCACCGGCGGCATGCCCCGCAGCCGGCGGGCCAGCTCCACCCCCGCCAGCAACCCGGAGGCGGTGGATTCCACATAGCCCTCCACCCCGGTGATCTGACCGGCAAAGGCGATGCGCTCCTGCCCCCGCACCCGGTAGTACCGGTCCAGCAGCCGGGGGGAATCCAAATAGGTGTTGCGGTGCATCACACCATAGCGCACATACTGGGCGTTTTTCAGGGCCGGGATCATGGAGAACACCCGCTTCTGTTCCCCCCATTTCAGGTGGGTCTGGAACCCCACGATGTTGTACAGCGTCCCGTCTGCGTTGTCCCGGCGCAGCTGCACCACCGCAAAGGGCTCCTTCCCCGTTCTGGGGTCGGTGAGTCCCCGGGGCTTCAGGGGTCCGAAGCACAGCGTCTGCACCCCCCGCCGGGCCATCACCTCCACGGGCATACAGCCCTCAAATACGTTTTTGTCCTCAAAGCCGTGGACCTGGGCCTCTTCCGCCCCGCACAGCTCCGTCCAGAAAGCCAGGTACTCCTCCTGGGTCATGGGGCAGTTGATATAGTCGTCGCTGCCCCTTCCGTACCGGGAGCCGAACCAGGCGCGGTCCATGTCCACGCTGTCAAAGGTCACAATGGGTGCGGCGGCGTCGAAGAAATTGAGATAATGGCTCTCCGGGAACAGCCCGGCAATGGCCTGGGACAGGGCATCCGAGGTGAGCGGCCCGGTGGCAATGATGACCTCCCCCTCGGGGATGTCCGTCACCTCGCCCTCCAGAACCGTAATGTTCTCATGGCTCCGGATCGCCCGGGTGACCGCCTGGGAAAATCCCACCCGGTCCACCGCCAGGGCGCCTCCCGCCTCCACCCGGGTCTCATCCGCACAGCGCAGGATGAGGGACGAGCAGCGGCGCAGCTCCTCCTTCAGCAGCCCTACCGCGTTCTCCAACTGGTCGGAGCGCAGGGAATTGGAGCACACCAGCTCAGCAAAATTCTCGCTGTGGTGGGCAGGGCTCATCTTCCGGGGCTTCATCTCCCGCAGCACCACGGGAATCCCCCGCCGGGCCAGCTGCCAGGCGGCCTCGCAGCCTGCAAGACCGGCCCCGATTACAGTTACAGTAGTCACGTCATTCACCTGTTCTCAGCCCGGTTATTCTTCCGAGGCGCCGTCCGCGGCCTCTGTTTTGGCCGCGGATTTCTTCGCTCCCGCGCTCTTCTTCCCCGCCGTCTTCCTGGCGGCGGTCTTTTTCGCTGCGGGCTTCTTCCCAGTGGTTTTCCCGGAGGCGGTCTTTTTCGCCCCGGGCTTTTCCGCCGCCGGATTCTCTTCCCCGGCGTTTTCCGCTTGCCCGGCAGCCGCCGTCTCCGCCGTCTTCTTCACGTACCCGCCCCGACGCTCTTCCGGCGTGAAATTGGAACACTCCGGATTGATGCAGAAGGGGCGCTTGAACCCCCGGCCGGACTTTTTGAACATGGTCTGGCCGCACTCGGGGCAATTGTCCTTTACCGGCACGTCCCAGGTCATGAAGTCGCACCGTTTGGATTCATCTTTGCTGTTGAGATGCTCGCAGCAGTAGTAGGTGTACTGCTTGCCGCTCTTTTTGCTCACCCCGGTGCGCTTGACCAGCCGGCCGCCGCATTTGGGGCATTTCCCCGGCATCTCCACCACCAGGGGCATGGTGAAGCCGCACTCCGGCCAGCCCGGGCAGGCCAGGAACCGGCCGAACCGGCCGGACTTCACCACCAGGTTGCGCCCGCACTGGGGACAGATCTCCTCCGTCACCTCGTCGGGGACCTTGATGCGCTCGCCGTCCAGTTCGCTCTCCGCCTTGTTCAGCTCCGCCTCAAAGTCCTTGTAGAAGTCCGCCATCAGCTGCTTCCAGCGCACTTCCCCGGACTCCACCTTGTCCAGCTCGCCCTCCATCTGGGCGGTAAAATCCGGATCCACAATGTCCGGGAACTTATCCTTCATCAGACCGGTGACCACCTCTCCCAGAGGCGTGGGCCGCAGATGCCGGCCCTCCTTGACCACGTACTCCCGGTCCGTGATGGTGGAGATGGTGGGGGCATAGGTGGACGGACGTCCGATGCCCCGCTCTTCCAGGGCCCGGATCAGGGTGGCCTCGGTATACCGGGCGGGGGGCTGCGTGAAGTGCTGGGCGCTGTCCAGTGCGTTGAGATGGAGCAGCTCCCCCTCCTTCAGGTCGGGCAGCGGGGACTGGGGCGCCTCCTCGTCGTCATCCCGGCTCTCCTCATACACCGCGGTAAAGCCGCTGAACTTCAGAGAGGAGTGGTTTGCCCGGAACTGGTAGCCGGCGGATTCCACCTCGATGGATACGCTGTCGTAGACGGCAGGGGCCATCTGACAGGCCAGGAACCGGCTCCAGATCAGTTTGTACAGGCGGTACTGCTCGCTGGTCAGATCCTTCTTGATCTGCTCCGGCGTCAGATTCACATCGGAGGGGCGGATGGCCTCATGGGCGTCCTGGGCATTTCCCTTGGTCTTGAAATGCCGGGTTTTCTCCGGATAATACTTCTCCCCATAACGGCCCACGATGAAGGTCTTGGCCGCCGCCAGCGCCTCCTCGGACAGGCGCAGGGAGTCGGTACGCATATAGGTGATCAGACCCACCGTGCCCTCGCCGGCGATGTCCACGCCCTCATAGAGCTGCTGGGCGATGGACATGGTGCGCCGGGGCGTCATATTCAGCTTGCGGGAGGCCTCCTGCTGGAGCGTGGAGGTGATAAAGGGCGGGGCAGGCGTGCGGTTTTTCTCCTGCCGCTTGACGGAAGACACCTTAAAGTCAGATCCCTTTACAGCCTCCATGACCGCATCGGTTTCCGCCTTGCTGCCCAGCTCCATCTTCTTTTCCCGCCCGTAGAACTCCGCTTTGAATCCGCCCAGATTGGGGGCAATGCGGGACAGATCCGCCGAAATCGTCCAATACTCCTTGGGCTGGAAGGCGCGGATCTCCTCCTCCCGCTCCACCACCAGGCGGGTGGCCACGGACTGCACCCGGCCGGCGGACAGGCCCCGCCGGATCTTTTTCCACAGCAGCGGAGAGAGCTGATAGCCCACAATCCGGTCCAGCACCCGCCGTGCCTGCTGGGCATCCACCAGGTTCTGGTCGATCTGGCGGGGGTGGGCGATGGAGTCCTGCACCACTTTCCGGGTGATCTCGTTGAACGTAACCCGGCAGGTCTTCTCCTTGGGAATCCCCAGCACCGACTGCAGGTGCCAGGAGATGGCCTCCCCTTCCCGGTCCGGGTCGGTGGCCAGATAAACCCGCTCGCTGGCCTTGGCCGCTTTGCGCAGATCCGCGATGGTCTCTTCCTTTGCCTTGATATCCTGATAATCCGGCTCAAAAGTGGAAACATCCACACCCAGTTTGCTCTTGGGCAGATCCCGGACATGGCCCATGGATGCTTTCACCTGAAAGTCGGGTCCCAGATATTTTCCGATGGTCTTGGCTTTCGCCGGAGACTCTACAATTACTAAATTCGATTTTGCCATATGCCGCATTACTCCATTTTCAGTCTGACTGCCAGAGAAAACCGCTTGCCGTTCTCCTCCCGCACATAGCCCTCCACCTGAAGGATGGTCAGAGCGGACAGCACCCGGCGCGCCGGCAGCTGTGTCCGCTCCACCAGCTCGTCGGTGGTCATGGTGCCCGCTGTCAGCAGCTGCAGTACATTCTGCTGGTCATCCGTCAGTTTTTCCCTGCAGTCCTTCCAGTCAATATATGCTAACCCCGGTTGGATGTCAACCTCTTTTTTTGCCCGGGCCGGGCGCTTCCCCGCCGCGGCGGGGTTCTGCTCCCGGACCTGACGGGCTCCCTCCAGGCGCTGACTCCTCTCCTCGTCAGACAGGGCGGGCGCCTTCCCCAGGCGGCGCGGAAACCGGTCCGTGAACTCACACAGAACGTCCTGCGCGCTGAGAATCAGCTTGGCCGCTCCCTCCTGAATGAGGCGATTGGGTCCCTCGCTGGCTGGGGCATCCCAGGGCCCGGGCACCGCGAATACCTCCCGGTTCTGATCCAGGGCATGTGCCACCGTGCGCAGGGTGCCGCCGAATTTCGGGCTCTCCACCGCCACCACGCCCACACTCAGGCCGCTGATGATCCGGTTGCGGATGGGAAACAATCCCCCTTTGGGCTCAGTGCCGGGAGGATTTTCCGAGATCAGCGCTCCCGCAGCTGCCACATCTTCAAATAGGCGCCGGTTTTCCCTGGGGTAGATGACATCGATCCCTCCGGCCAGCACGGACACCACCGTTCCGCCCGCCTGCAGGGCGCCCCGGATCGCCGCGGTATCGATCCCCTGGGCAATGCCGGACACGATCATCGCCCCGCCGGACACCAGATCCATGGCCAGCTGGGTGGCAGTGCGGATCCCGTAGGGCGTCGCCCCGCGGGTTCCCACCACGGCGATCGCAGCTTCTTCGTCAAAGGCAATCTGCCTGCCCTTCCAATACAGCACCAGGGGCGGCTGATGGATGGCCGCCAGCCTCTCCGGGTACAGGGCATCCTGCATGGTGAGGATCTGAATGCCCAGCCGGTCGCAGTCCCCTAAAATCCGGTCTGCACCGGTAAGGGATTTCTCACAGAGGGAGCGCAGCACCGGCTCTGTCATGCCGCCGATGAGACGGTACTCCCCCTCATCGGCAAAATAGGCCCGCTCCGGCGATCCGAAGTGCCGGTATACCTCCATCAGCTGCTGGCCGGCCAACCCGTTGCGGGTGGTCAGCCAGATCCAGTATTTCTGGTTTGCCATTCTGCTCCCCCT
The DNA here is from genome assembly GCA_944385435.1 of uncultured Oscillospiraceae bacterium. Taxonomy (GTDB): domain Bacteria; phylum Bacillota; class Clostridia; order Oscillospirales; family Oscillospiraceae; genus Enterenecus. Next base: position 9,045 of record CALWXG010000002.1, on the reverse strand, counting down.
CTGCCCGTAAGTTTGTTTACAGCCTGTCCCGGTTCATCTCCCACAGCACCACCGTGGCGGCGCTGGCGGCATTCAGCGATTCGCAGCGGGGCGACATGGGGATCCGGAGCCGCACGGAGCACAGCTCCAGCGCCTGCTGCGAGATGCCCCGCCCCTCACTGCCGATCACCACGGCGCACCGGGAAAAATCCGCCTGGCGCACATCGGAGCAGACCAGGCCCAGTGCGGTGGCGTAAAGCGGGATTCCCGCCCCGGCCAGCTTGCCGGCGGCAGACTCCAGCGTCTCCTCGTAGACCGGGAGCCGGAAGGCGGCCCCCATGGTGGAGCGCACCGTCTTGGGACTCCAGGGGTCCGCGCAGCCGTTGCACAGAATCAGCCCGTCGGCGCAGAAGGCGTCCGCCGTACGCCAGATGGTCCCCACATTCCCCGGGTCCTGCACTCCGTCCAGAATCAGATACCGGCACCCCTCCGGGTGCTCCGGAAGCGGGGTGCTGTTCTGCCGGACCAGGAAGAGCACCCCCTGAGGCGTCTTGGTGTCCGCCATCACGTCCAGCAGCTGCTCCGGGACCTCCACCAGCCTGACTTCCTCCGGCAACACGGGCAGGTCCGTCCCGGCCGCGCAGATCACGGTCTCCAGCGGCGCCCCCCACTGCAGGGCCTCCGCCAGCAGCTTCGGGCCCTCTCCCAGAAATACGCCCTCTTCCCTGCGGGCCGAGCGCTTGTCCCTCAGCCGCTTCACCCGGGCCACCAGGGGATTGCTCCGGCTGGTGATCCGCTCTGCGCTGTTCATTTTCCGCACAGCGCGCTGATATCGGAGTCCCGGCCCAGTACAATCAGCTTGTCCCGCTCGGCCATAATCCAGTCCGCACCGGGCGCCACACTGATCTCCGATCCCCGCCGGATGGCAATGACGTTCACCTTGTACTTCGCCCGGATGTCCAGATCCCGGATGGTCCGCTTCGCCCAGCCGTTGGGCAGATCCACTTCCACAATGGCAAACTCCGGAGACAGCTCGATAAAATTCAGAATGTTGGAGCGGGCCAGGCCCTGGGCGGTCTTGATGCCCATCTCATGCTCCGGGAATACCACCCGGTCTGCCCCCAGCTTCTCCAGCAGGCGCTGGTGCACGTGGCTCTGGGCCTTGCAGATGATCTTGGGCACCCCCGCCTCCTTCAGGCGCATGGTGATCAGGGCGCTGCTGCCCACGTCGTCGCCCACCGTAACCACGGCACAGTCATAATCCTGGATGCCCACGGCCTGCAGCACGGCGGGATCCCGGCCGTCCCCGGTCACGGCATGGGTGACAAAGTCGGCAATATTCTGCACATTCTCACTTTTCAGATCCATGGCCAGCACGTCTTTTCCCACGGCATAAAGCTCTCTGGCCACAGCCGTTCCGAATCTGCCCAGGCCGATAACCACAAAATTTTTCATGTTCAAAACCTCCGTCCGCCTTTTGGCGCATTTCAAATGGTCGCCGCTCAGCCGATCATCACGTCGGCTTCGGGATAGCTGATCTTACTCTTCGCGGGATTCTGCGCCAGGAAGGCCAGGGAGAAGGACACAAAGCCCACACGGCCAAAATACATCAGCGCAATCAGAATCAGATGGGACGCCATCCCCAGCGTGGGCGTAATACCGGTGGTCACACCCACCGTCGCCATGGCTGAGGCCGTCTCATAGGCTGCTGCCAGATAGGGTACCTCATCCAGCACTGCAATGGCGATGGAGGCGGCCAGGAAAATGAAGGACACCGCCAGCACCAGCGTGACCGCGGAGAGCACCTTCTGCTGGGGAATGGTACGGCCCCGCACGGTCACGGTCTCCCTGCCCCGCATGCCGGAGCGCAGCGTCAGCAGCAGCACGCCCACGGTGCCCGTCTTCAGGCCGCCGGCACAGGAGCCGGAGGATCCGCCCACCAGCATCAGGATAATACAGGCCACCAGGGACACATCGGTGAGCGCCCCCTGGTTGATGCTGTAGAAGCCCGCGGTACGCAGGGTGGTGGACTGGAACAGGGCGTTGACCAGACTCTGTCCGAAGGGCATGGAGGCCATGGTCCCGGCGTTGTCATACTCACTGAGCAGGAAGAACACGGTGCCCAGCGCCAGGAGGGACAGCGTCATCCCAATCACCAGTTTGCTGTACAGGGAGAACCGCTTCCAGCGGCGTTTCTTCTTGATCTCATCCCATACGAAGAAGCCCAGGCCGCCGCAGGCGATGAGGACGATCACCGTGATCAAAACCACGGGGTTGTCGTCGTAGGTTGACAGGCTTCCGATCTTCTCCGTGCCGAAGATGTCAAACCCGGCGTTGCAGAAGGCGGAAATGGCGGTGAACACCGCTTTCCAGATGGCATTCACCCCATAGCGGGGCCAGAAACTGACGGTGAGGATCAAAGCACCGATCCCCTCAAAGACAAAGGTGGTGGCCAGGGCGCTGCGCACCAGCTTGGCCACATCGCTCATATCGTTCAGATTGAAATTGGAGACCGCCATCAGGCGCTGGCTCAGGGACAGTTTCCGCCTCACCAGCAGCGCCATCAGGAAAATGATGCTCATGAATCCAAGACCGCCGATCTGGATCAGCACAAGAATCACGATCTGGCCGAACAGCGTCCAGGCGGACAGCGTATCCACCAGGATCAGACCGGTCACGCAGGTGGCCGAGGTGGACGTGAACAGAGCGGTCAGCCAGCCGCAGCTCTCCCCGGAGACCGAGGAGATGGGAAGCATCAGCAACAAAGTTCCGCACAAAATGACAAGGGCGAAGGAAATGGTCACGACCTGCGTAGCTTTCAGCACTCGCCTTCTCTTTGCTCTTTTGCTCAATGTATTTCACCTCATTGTGGACATGCAAAAGCATACCAGTATCCATTTTCTGTTACTGGTATGCTTTGCTTTTTAATCTAAAGGCTTCATGGTGGGGAAGAGCAGAACTTCCCGGATGGAATCATTGTTGGTCAGGAGCATGACACAGCGGTCAATGCCAATGCCCAGGCCTCCGGTGGGAGGCAGGCCGTACTCCAGCGCGGTGATGTAGTCCTCGTCCATCATGCCGGCCTCCTCGTCGCCGCCCTCCCGCAGTTCCACCTGCTTCTGGAAGCGCTGACGCTGGTCCACGGGGTCGTTCAGCTCGGAGAAGGCGTTGCCCATCTCGCTGTGACAGATGAACAGCTCAAAACGTTCTGTCAATCTGGGATCCTTTACAGACCGCTTGGCAAGCGGGGATACATCCACAGGGTGCATGGTGATGAAGGTGGGCTGAATCAGCTTTTCCTCCACCCGTTGGTCGAACACCTCATACAGGGCGTTGCCCCAGGTGGCAGGGGCGGTCTCAGGCAGCTCCACGCCGATGGACTTTGCCAGCTCCACTGCCTGGGTGTCGTCAGACACCGCCATGAAGTCCAGGCCGGTGTACTTCTTGACGGCGTCGGCCATGGTCATTCTCGGCCAGCCGGGGGTGAGATCCAGCTGCTGACCCTGCCATTCCAGCTGGTAGGTTCCCAGAATCTTCTGAGCGGCAGAGGACAGCAGATCCTCGAACAGATCCATCATATCGTTGAAGTCTGCATAGGCCTGGTACAGCTCCACAGAGGTAAACTCCGGGTTGTGCTTGGTGTCCATGCCCTCGTTGCGGAAGATGCGTCCGATCTCATAGACCCGCTCCAGGCCGCCCACCACCAGCCGCTTCAGATGCAGTTCGGTGGCGATACGCAGGTACATGTCGATGTCCAGCGTATTGTGATGGGTGATGAAGGGACGGGCCGTAGCGCCGCCGGAGATGGTGTTGAGCACCGGGGTCTCCACTTCCATATAGCCCCGGCTGTCCAGGAAGTCCCGCACATGCTTGATGAACTTGGAGCGGATCTCAAAGGTGCGGCGCACTTCCGGGTTGGCAATCAGGTCCACATAGCGCTGGCGGCACCGGGTCTCCACATCGGTCAGGCCGTGGAACTTCTCCGGCAGGGGCAGCAGGGACTTGGAGAGCAGGGTGATGGTCTTGGCTTTGACGGAGATCTCCCCCCGCTTGGTGCGGAAGACCTCGCCCTCCACGCCCACAATATCCCCGATGTCATATTTCTTGAATTCGGCCAGCGCCTCTTCTCCCACGTCGTCAATCCGCACGTAGAGCTGAATGCGGCCGGCACCGTCCTGGAGGTCGGAAAATACGGCCTTGCCCATGCCGCGCTTGCTCATCAGCCGGCCCGCCACACGCACCGTCTGCCCTTCCAGCTCCTCAAACCGGTCCTTGATCTCACTGCTGTGATGGGTGACGTCGTATTTTGTCTGGTTGAACGGGTCTTTCCCCGCCCGGCGCAGTTCTTCCAGCTTGTCCCTGCGGATCTGCAGCAATTCCGGCAGGGACGGCTCCTCCCGTACCGGCTGACCCTGATTGGTCTGATCGGACATAAATGGTCTCTCCTTTTCTTGAGTGCATCCGAGATCCGGCGCTGAACCCGGTTCAGCGCTGGATGTCCACTACTTTGTATTCGATATTTCCGGCAGGCGCTTCCACAATCACAATCTCGCCCACCGCTTTGCCCAACAGGGCCTTGCCGAAGGGGGATTCCTCGGAGATGCGGCCGTTCATGGGGTCAGCTTCCTGGGAGCCCACCACCTGATAAGTCTCTTCGTCTCCCATCTCCACGTCTTCCACCGTGATCTTGCTGCCCAGACGGACCACATTGTTATCGGTCTCCTCTTCCTCGATCACAGAGCAGTTCGCCAGAATATTTTCCAGCTCGGCAATCCGGGAGTACAGCTTTCCCTGCTCATTTTTGGCCTCATCGTATTCGCTGTTCTCGGACAGGTCGCCGAAGGAGCGGGCCTCCTTGATCTGATCCGCCACCTCTTTTTCCCGGACCGTCTTCAGGTAGCTGAGCTCGTTTTTCAGTTCCTCCAGACGAGTGGCACTCAGCTTATATTCTTTTGCCATCTTTAAACATTCCTTTCAAACCTGCATACTAAAAATGGAACGCCGCCAGGCGGCTGTAATACCTCATTCTATTTTTATATGGTATTGCTTAGGCATTATAGATACTTTATGCCCTTTTGTCAAGGGCCGAGTCTGTCTGCGCATTCCAGCCTGCGCTCTCACCTGACCCGGCTCCCGCCCTTTTTCTTTCGCTTTTTGCTGGGAAACAGGAGCCCGGAAATCGCGCCGCCGCACAGGCATCCTGCCATCTCCACCAGCGCCTGAATCCCCACGGTAAACGCCTCTCCCCACAGCAGGCCTATGGCCGCAATCAGAAGAAAACAGATCAGCCCGGCCGACAGGCCTGCCAGAAATCTCCTGGAAGGCCACCAGGAACAGGTCAGCCAGCCGCCGGCGATCCCCCCGATGACACAGGCCGCCGCGGTCAGCTGAACGGATACATCCTCCTTCAGGATTCCATGGGAAATGGCATAGGCCCCCAGCAGCAGCACAATGAGCTCCACACCCAGCGCCAGCAGTCCGCCCAGCAGGGCCCCGGCCATCATCCGGGCGGCGCCGGATTCCCGTCCCTCCGCTTTGTGCATAAAAAGCACCCCTTTCATACGGTTGCTATAACCATATGCCAAAGGGGTGCTTGTCATGCATGTTCTGCCCGTTTCCCACCGGGAACGGGGTAAAAGCAGAGGAAATCCGCCTGAACTCAACTCCGGGCAGGATTACTTCTTCTCCTTGCCCTTCTCCTTATCGTCTTTGGCGTTTTTCTCATCCTTCGTGACGGGGGCGTTCTCCTGGCCCTGGGTTCCCTTGCTGGAAATGGCCCATTTGGTGAACTCGATCCGGACCCGGTCAGCGCCGGTCTCCATCACGATGGTCTCTTCCTTCACCGCACAGACGGTGCCTACGATTCCGCCGATGGTGGTGATCTCATCGCCCACCTTCAGGCTGCTGCGCATCTCGTTGGCGGCTTTCTTCTTCTTGTTCTCCGGACGGATGATCAGGAAGTAGAAAATGGCCACCATGACCACAACCATCAGGATGGTGGGCAGCAGACCGCCACCGGCAGCACCGGCGCTCTCTCCGCTGCTGCCGGCAAGAATAAAGTTCATGTGAAACGGCATACTCAGTCTTTCCTCCAATGTGTAATCTTAGTTTTCCTGGGGTAAATCAGAAGCATGCAATTATTATAGCCGTCCCGGCCGTGAAACGCAAGTCTTTTTTCTGCTTGCCGTCGAATCCATCGCCCTGCCCTGGCCTCAATCCGGCGCGCGCTGAGCCAGAAGCTGGGAATACGACCGGCGGAACTCCTCAAACCGGCCCTCATCCAGGGCTGTCCGGATCCGTGCGGTGAGCTCATTGTAAAAATACAGGTTGTGCAGCACTGCCAGGCGCATGGCCAGCATCTCTCCCGCCACAAACAGGTGCCGGAGATAGGCGCGGCTGAAGTTCCGGCACACCGGGCACCGGCAGTCCGGATCAATGGGCCGCCCGTCCAGCTTGTACTTCTCGTTCTTCAGGTTGAGCCAGCCCTTCCAGGTGAACAGCTTGCCGTGTCGGGCATTGCGGGCCGGCATGACGCAGTCGAAGAAGTCCACCCCCCGTGCCACGCCTTCGATGATATTGGAGGGCGTGCCCACCCCCATGAGATACCGGGGCTTGTCTGCCGGCATATGAGGCTCCACCGCCTCGATGATCTCATACATCACCTCGGTGGGCTCTCCCACCGCCAGCCCGCCGATGGCATAGCCGTCGCAGTCGATCTTGGCCGTCTCCTGCATATGCCAGATCCGCAGATCCGCGTAGGTCGCCCCCTGGTTGATTCCGAACAGCATCTGATGAGGATTGACGCAGTCTGGCAAGGTATTCAGCCTGTCATGCTCTGCCTTGCAGCGCTCCAGCCACCGCAGGGTCCGCTCACAGGAGCGCTTGGCGTAGTCGTAGGGGGCAGGGTTCTCCACACACTCATCGAAGGCCATGGCAATGTCGCTGCCCAGATTGGACTGGATGCGCATGGACTCCTCCGGGCCCATGAAGATCTTGTGCCCGTCGATGTGGGAGGCAAAAGTGACCCCCTCCTCTTTGATGTTGCGCAGGCTGGCCAGAGAAAAGACCTGAAAACCGCCAGAGTCCGTGAGCATGGGTCCGTCCCATCTCATAAACTTATGCAGGCCGCCCATGGCCTTCACCACGTCATCCCCGGGCCGGAGGTGGAGATGGTACGTATTGGACAGCTCCACCTGACACCCGATCTCCTTCAGGTCCAGGGCAGACACCGCCCCTTTGATGGCCCCCTGGGTGCCCACATTCATAAAGACCGGGGTCTGCACCGTGCCGTGGGCACAGGTAAATACCCCTCTGCGGGCTCTTCCCTCTGTTTTGATCACTTCAAACATAGCGTTCCCCTTAACATGCACGGCAGCCCATTGCGCCGCGGAATTCAGAAAACAAGCGGTGCGGGATTGCGCGCCCACACCGCCCTGTATTTTTATAAAAATATCAGGTTCCGTACCGCAAGTCAAGAGATTGCGGTGAATTTCCCGCCGGGAGGCAAAAAGAGAGCGGCAGCCCAAAGTTCCTCGCTATACTTCTTCAGCTCCCCTGGTTGACGGGACGATTTCAAGGGCGCAACCCAAAGCGGCGGCCACCCTTACCAGCGTGTCAAGCTGCGGCATGACCTTTTTACTCTCCAGTCTGGCAATCACGCTCTGGGTAAGCGAGGCCGCCTGCGCCAGTTCCTTTTGCGTCATGCCCTGGTCGTGCCTTCGCTCAATGAGCTTGTCAATAATGGCGGCGCACTGCTCAGGCATTGGCCACACCCCCCACCGGGACGCTGTCGATGTAGCAGCTATCCGGGCACAGGTCGACTTTGTTGCTCCAGACCTTCTCGCTGTCCACGTCGGGGTCAACGTCCCACGACACACAGTGCTGGCCATCCAGATAGACCCGCCGGAAGTTCTCCAGCTTCATGAACGGCTCAAACACCGTCCCTGTTGCCATGATTGGCTTCATATCCAGAATGCGACGCTCTCCATTGTCAAAGGCTATGGTGAGGGTAAAGTCATCGTTCGGCTCCACGCTTACAATCTTCCGCCGGCCGGCGGCGTAATACTCCGCCGCCGCTCGGTCAACCCCCTTCGACAGGTAATACTCAACGGTCTCTGCCATTCATGATTCACCTCCTGGTGGTCCGCTTACTTCAGCGGCTCGATGGAAAATAGCTTCTGCCGATTTTTCGCAAGTTCCCAGTTCTCACGCAGTTCTTCCTGGTGGAAGGCAACCCATCAGGGAAGCATCTTCAACTGCCTGGAGGGCATTTCCCCTCCAGGACCTCAATGTCATTGATCGAAACAAGCACCTCATCCCCTCCGCAAAACACATGGAAATGCGGCGGGAGGTAGTCGCTCCAGCAAATGCAGACCAATTTACAGTCCAAACTTTTCACGGTACTTCTGAGGGTTTTCCTTGTATTCATGATACTTTTCCCGCAAACAGTTTCCGCACGGGCGATACCCTGCGGCAAGAGCTGTCTTCTCATCTGCAAAGAATACACGGCTCTTTTCGTAGGTGCCCGGAAATCTCCTGATTGTAGACAGCGCAGAGGGACAATCCAGTCTCCCGTAGATTTTCAACCTGCCATTTCCGCCGAAAGTCCCCGGCGTTTCTGAGAGATATTCTTTTCCATCTGCGCCAAGCAGTTTATACATCTTCATCTCCACACGCTCCTTCACTCTTCCTCGTATCTCTGTGGTCCGGTGATGGACAGTTGCTCCTACAGCAGCCCCTTTTCTTTGAGCTTCGCTATTGCAGATCACTTTCTGCCGCTGTACCTGTTGCCAGCCTCAGATACGCCACCATTGCCTTAATGTCTGCCCTTATCTAACAGGACCGTCAGGTAATTCCCTCAATCAACAACAAACCACTTTGCAGCACTTCTCAACCGATAATTGAAACGGCCGCAATCGGCATAAATACTGGGCTTCCGGCTGTTTTTCTTTCACTATCACACACGATGAGCCACTTTGATCCCTCTGAACCTAAAAGTAGGATAATACGTACTCAAAACCTCAAAAGGCGGGGACACCCAACCTATCGAGGAATAGCTTGTCCCTC
>CALWXG010000001.1 GCA_944385435.1 uncultured Oscillospiraceae bacterium | reverse complement strand
TACTTCCAGGATGGAAACGGAAAGATTCGGGATCAGTATCTGTTCCATTATCCGGAGCAGTGGAGCAAGGTCTATCTGGAGTACTATTCCCGTATGTCAGGCATCGGGAGGGTGGGCAATGTGATCGCGGATCTGGACAAAACAGAGGTTTATAACCAGGCCAGTATGGGGGTTACAGACTGGACCCGGAAATTCTCTTATGACATAAACCACGAATTTATGCGGGATCTCATTGAGGCCAGCGGACTGAAGCACTCCATGCATTTCCGGCTGTTCGATACCGCGGGGGCGCCCAGCATTCTGTTTGCGGTGGACCGGCTGACCGATCGCCCCTTCAAGAACAGTGAGATTGAGCTGGTCCGCTTTCTCGTTCCCCATCTGAATGCGTTGAACAAGAAATTTTATTTCGGTGTGATGAACCCCACCGGCCTGTCCAGCCGGCAGGAACTTCTGATGGAACTGGGCGGCCTCACCAACCGGGAGCGGGAGATTGTGTCCCAGCTGTGCAGCGGCGTCTCGCCGGCCAACATCAGCAAACGGCTTCACATTACGCAGGCGACCACCCACAAACACATCTCCCACATCTATGAAAAGCTGCGGGTTTCCAGCCTTCAGGAACTGCTGGTCTATCTGCTCAATCCCAACAGCCCGTTCAATCCCCCTGCGCCGAAACTCTGAAGTGACAGATCCCTCTCTTTGTGGACAGGGCAGACACTCCCGCCGGGAGGTCTGCCCTGTCCTGTTTTCGGGAAGAGCGTACAGTTTCGGCGCCTGTGCCCGTTTTTTACCAGGATTCTATGGCTTTTTTTCTCTGCATGTGATATGATCACTGCTGAATGGTATGGAACTGGAGGGATGAGCTGTGACGAGCTGGGAAGAGTTGGAGCGGCGGTGCCTTGCCTGCCGGCGCTGCGCCCTGGCCGATGGACGCACCCATGTGGTGTTCGGCGCCGGCTGTAAGGATGCGGAGGTCATGTTTGTGGGAGAGGGCCCCGGGGAGAATGAGGACCTGCAAGGCGAGCCGTTTGTGGGGCGGGGCGGCCAGCTCCTGGACGAGATGCTCTCCCTCATCGGCCTGTACCGGGAGAAGAATTTCTACATCGCCAACATCGTCAAATGCCGGCCGCCCAGGAACCGGGACCCCCTGAATACGGAACAGGACACCTGCATCGGCTACCTGTATGAACAGATGGCCCTGGTGCAGCCCAAAATTCTGATCTGTCTGGGCCGCATCGCAGCCAGCCGGCTGATTCACGACGACTACAAGATCACCAGAGAACACGGGCAATGGGTGGAGCGGGACGGCATCTGGCGCACGTCCATCTATCACCCTGCCGCGCTGCTACGGGATCCCCGGAAGAAGCCGGACACCTTTGTGGATCTGCGGGCCATCCGCGCAAAAATCCGGGAGGTGTGTTCCCGCACCTACTGATCTGCTCCCGGCGCCGGAATCACTACCGTACGGTACAGGGCAGCTCCGCTTCCGGCAGGGGCAGCAGGTTCATGACGGATACCTCATAGGCTGTCCGGATGGTCTCCAGGCCGTCTGCCAGTTTCCGGTACTGACGGCTTTGCAGGCGCCCCTCCAGCCGCAGGCTGTCGCCCACCTCCATGCCGCCGCACAGTGCAGCCAGGGAGCCCCAGGCGATGCAGGGCAGGTAATCGGCCCGTCCGTAAGTACGGTTGACCGCCAGAAGAAGGTCGCAGATCTCCCGCCCCAGCGGGGTGTGCCGGCGCACCGGCGGCTTGCACAGCACACCGGACAGAATCAGTTGGTTTTCGCCCTCGCCGGGCGGTACGGCGCGGGCGGCGCGGACCAGCACGGTGATGACCAGCCTGCTGCCCACACCGGTGCGGTTGTTGTAGGAGCGCACCTGGCCCTCCAGTTCCACCCAGACGCCCGGCTTCCAGATGTCCGGGTCCGGATCGCGGAGAATCAGATTGATCCGGTCCTCGGTGCCGGACAGCCTGGGAACCCGCAGGGGCACGAGAAAATAATCTGTTGCGTGGTTGCTGTGGGAAAAGACAGGTGAGGCATCCACGGCACCCTTCAGAATGATGTGGTTCTCCCCTCTGTGTTCGGTCAATGGTATCACACTCCGTTAAGTCAGGCTGTCTGAATATATGTTCCTGAAACAGTAAGTATGCCCATTGACAAATGGCAGCTGAGACATATAAAATACAAGTGCAATTCCGGGCGGCCGGATTGCGAAATCATCAGATCCCATTCAAAGGGGGTTCAAGACCATGGAAGTGGAACTGACACGAAAGCAATTTAGACGTCTGCTGGACATGGTTTACATCGGCAACTGGATTCTCAACTCCACCCGGGGCGAGGATCGTTTCAAGGATTACGATGAAGTGGAGAGCCTTCTGTTCGGCAGAGCGGCCAAAGAGGGCATGCCGACTCTGGCAGAGGTATACCAGGGCGAGGTCATCCCCTCCCGGGCGTTTGCGGAGGGCGGCATTCACGAGGCCATCATGGAGTATGAAAACAACGTATTCTTTGAGATCCTGGCGGAAGACCTTGCCCGGCGGGACATGGCGGATGTTCCCATCGACGAGACGAATATGGATGAACTCAACCGGCGCATCGACGCCTACATCGATGAGTTTGAGGCCCACGGCACAGACAACATCACTGTGGACTGCTGAGCCGTGCAAAAAGGAGAGATACTCTGTCCCATGGCAAAAAAACGTTTGGATATTCTGTTCCTGGCCGTAATCCTGCTGCTCCTTCTGGCAGGATTGGCCAGGACTCTGCTTTTCCCCAAGGAAATCAATACCTACGAAAACCGGTATGCCGATCAGGCGCCGGCTCTTTCTGTGTCCGCCTTCCTGGACGGGTCCTACCAGACGGAATTGGATGCCGCACTGGGCGATCAGGTTCCCTTTGCCCAGCACTGCAAGAAGTTGTACAACCTGGGTACGTCCGCGCTGTTGAACGCCATGGTGCAGCCCATTGCCCAGAGCCATCCGGACCGGTATATCAATGTCTTCAACCTGCGGTTGTTCCACGGTACGCACCTCACCTATTATACCAGTACCCTGTCCGAGCTTGCCCCGGAGCTGGACGCCAGGGCGGAACACTATAATCAGGTATTTGCGGACTGCCCGGACACGGAATTCTACGTGTATTATATTGAAAAGGATACCGACATCGACTTCGAGACCGGGGAAAAGGTGGGAACCTGTGACTACCTGACCAGCCGGCTGAATCTGCCGGAGGACCGGATTGGCTGCTATCGGATCGACAATTTTGACCAGTTCAGCCAGAGGTTTTACCGCACGGACCACCACTGGAACGCCCAGGGCTCTTACGAGGGGTATCTCCAGGTGCTGGATCTGCTGGGTGTGGAGGAGGCGCCGCTCACCCACGGTGAGGCGGTCACCGTCTCCCCTCATTTTTCCGGCTCCAAGGCGGCAAGTGCGCCCATCCTGTCTGAGCCCTTTGTGGCGTATCCCGTTGCGTTCCCGCAGATGGATATCACCATCAACGGCGCTGCGGCGGAGGACTACGGCGCTCAGGACGCCTGGCTCAGCGGACAGGGCGCGGGGGATATTTCCTACGGTGCGTTTTACGGCGGGGATATGGGCGAGATCATCTTCCGCTCCGGTACCCAGGGCAGAGGGAATCTCCTGGTGATTGGGGAATCCTTTGACAATGCCATTCTGAAGCTGCTGGCCAGCCACTTTGACAGCCTGTACTCCATTGACCTGCGCTATTACGAGATCTATATGGGTACGCAGTTTTCCCTGTCGGACTATCTGGAGCGCCATCAGATTGAACGGGTGCTGCTCATCGGCAACGTGGACTATTTCGTCTCGCAAGACTTTCTTCTGGAGGATTGAGCGATGGTTTTCAGCAGTATGCCCTTCCTCTATTTCCTGTTCCCGGTTGTGATGGTGGCCTATTTCCTTGTGCCCAACCGGACCTGGCGCAACAGCGTCCTGCTTGTCTCCTCGGTTTTCTTTTACGCCTGGGGTGAGCCGAAATTTGTCCTGCTCATGCTGGCCGCCACCCTGGTGGCCTGGGTGGGCGGACTGTTCATCCATCGGTTTCAGCTCCGGGGTGCAGCGGGGGCGAAACGGGCCGCCCTGATCCTCACTGTGTGTCTGCTGGTGGCCAACCTGGTCGTGTTCAAGTACCTGAACTTTGTGGTGGACAACCTGAACCTGCTCTTTTCCGGCAGACTGTCTGTGCCTGCCATTGTGCTGCCCATCGGCATCAGCTTCTACACCTTTCAGATCCTCTCCTACGTCATTGACCTGTATCGGGGAGAGGTGGCTGTGCAGCGCAATTTCTTCTGGCTTGCCCTGTATGTCTGCTTTTTCCCCCAGCTTATCGCCGGCCCCATCGTGCGCTATCAGACCATTGAGCACGAGATCCGCCACCGGAAGGAGACACTGGATGAGGTGGTGGCCGGCTTCAAGCGGTTTATCATCGGTCTGGCGAAAAAGGCGCTGCTGGCCAACGGGGCGGCGGTGGTGGCGGAGCTGGTCTACAACAGTCCCCGGGACGCCTATGGCACCGCGGTGTACTGGATTGCAGCCCTGGCCTATACCATGCAGATCTACTTTGATTTCTCCGGGTACAGCGACATGGCCATCGGACTGGGCCGGATCTTCGGATTCCACTTCCTGGAGAACTTCAACTATCCCTATATCTCCCGGTCCATTACGGAATTCTGGCGCCGCTGGCACATCTCCCTGTCCACCTGGTTCCGGGACTATATCTATATCCCCCTGGGCGGCAACCGGGTGAGCAGGCCACGGTGGATCCTGAATTTCCTGATCGTCTGGGGCCTGACCGGACTCTGGCACGGCGCCAGCTGGAACTTCCTGCTCTGGGGCTTCTACTATGCTGCCCTGCTGCTTTTGGAAAAGCTTTGGCTCCACCGCCTGCTGGACAAGCTGCCCGGCCTGATCCGCTGGGCCTATGCCTTTTTCTGTGTCGTGGTGGGGTGGGTTATCTTTGATCTCACAGATTTCTCCCGGATGGCAGACGCTCTGGGTATGATGTTTACCTACCATCCCACGGACTGGTTCGGCGCCGTGGCGGCCAATGCGGATCTGCTGTGGGCCGCGGTGTGGATCCCTCTGGGTTTTGTGTGCATGCTTCCCATCCTGCCCAGGCTGAAGCTGCCGGATACCCTCTGGGGACGGGGCATCTCCCATGTGCTTCATCTCGCTCTGGCCGGGCTGTGCGTCATGGTCATTCTCAGCTCCTCCTACAACCCGTTCATCTATTTCCGGTTCTGAAGGAAAGCTGCAGCCGGGATACAAAACGGACTGCCGTCTCATGATCCAAAGCCGATCATGAGACGGCAGTCCGCTTCTATTCTCTCTGCGGTGGTTTCCGCCTGCGTTCTGTCCCGGCGGATACTCCGCGTCAGGATACTGGGGCGTCACGTTGAGTCGGAGGGAGGAGGTGGGGAAGCCGTCAGCCGCCGGAGCACTTCCTTCGCATCTTCCAGCTCCTGCAGGTGCTTTTCACAGGGCTCCAGTGAGGCAATCTCCGTCCGCAGCGCCAGCACCTGCCTCTGCAGGTCCAGTGCGGCGCGTCCGGCAGCCTCATCGCCCACGGCCTCTTCGGCCAGGCGGGCCCGGATCAGACTGGCGCACAGATCCCGTTTCCTGGCCGGGGTGGATTCCAGACTCAGAAGCTGTCTGCTCAGCTCCACATCCCGCTTACTGTAGGCGCGGGCGGCGGACAGATGCCCAGGATCTCCAAGGGTGCGGCAGATTCCGCTCAGACGATAACAGGCCAGCGCCTCTGCCTCCATGGAATCGGCGCCCGGCTGCAGCTGCGACAGCTTTGTGCGCAGTTCCAGCTCCCGCTGATAACAGTGCAGCGCCTCCAGGGTGCGCCCCTCTTCCGGAAGTGCTTCCCGGATACGGCCCAGCTGCAGCCAGCTGTCGGCCAGCTGCTCCGCCTGCCCGGCTGAACCGGTTTCCTGGAACAGGCTTTCACCCAGAGCCACGCTCCGTTCGGCATAGATCAGCGCCTGAACACAGGCCTGGCTGGAATCCAGAGCCCGCAGCCGGTTTGCCACCCGGTCACAGGTGAGACTCAGATCCTCCCGCAGGGCCCGCAGTTTTTCCTTGTCCGGGGGATCTTCGTTCTCCGCCAGGGCGAGCAGGTGTTCTCCGGATGCGGCCTCTTCCCGGTACAGGGCCAGAGCCTGGGCCCGGGATGCTTCGCCCCCCTGTTCCTCCAGGAAGACACCCAGGTGATAGCACAGCTGGTTCTGATCCCGCCAGTATTCCTCCCGCTCCCACCGCCGGCTCAGCTCCCTGAGTACATCCAATTCCGTCTGTGCAAAATACAGCTGCTCCTGACCGGCGAGTTCCGGCTCCGATTCCAGCAGCTGAGCGGCATGCCGGCCGCGGAGAGCCAGACTCCTGCACATCCGGCAGCAGGCTTCGTCCTGCAGCTCCGTCCGGAGCAGTTTATCCAGGGCCTGGTGGAGCAGCCGGAGACATTCCGTCAGGTGCTCCTGGTCTCCCAACCGGATGCAGATGCCGGCGGCGCGGTTCACGCAGGCGCCGTACAGGCGGATGTGGGTGGGGTGGCCGGTATCCCGGCTGAGAAGATCGGCCTGCTGCGCGGCGAGCTGAAACTGCTCCAGGGCCTGGAGGAGATCTCCATCTTCTGCGCGGGCTTCAAAGACCTCGCCCAATCGGCCCAGAAGATTGACATATGCACTGCGGGCTTTGGGCGTTTCCAGCTCCTGGGCCAGTGCCCGGTGAAGGGTCAGGCTGTGGTTCAGACATTGGAGGACCTGATCCCATGGAACCGCGTCCTGCGCCTGACAGGCTCTGGCGCAGTTGTTCCAGGCTGCCGCCAGATTAGCCCGGGTCTCCGGGGTTGGCCGGAGCCGGCTGCACTCCTCTGCCAGATCCAGCGCACGGCGGGCATATCGGACGGCCTCTTCCCGGTGCCTGTTCCCGCCCAGGTCGGACAGTTTGATGCAGATCAGATCCAGAACCGTATAACAGTTGCACAGAGCGTTCAGATGGGAGAATTCGTGCGCTGTGCGGGCCAGGTTTTCCAGCTCTTCCGCGCAGGCCGCGGCGTGGGAGTACCCTTCTTCCAGATGGGGCTGATCGCCCAGCTTACAGCAGATGGAGGCAATCATCATGCGGCAGCTCACCGAAACGACCTGCCTGGCCCATTCCTTCTCCTGCACCGGCTCGCAGAAGGTGAGAGCCCGGGCTGCGTACTCCAGAGCCTTGAACTGATTTTCTTTGGAATTGAGGGCGGCATAAGTTGAGGCCAGCGCATGGTACAGTTGGGCCAGACGCAGTTGGTTTTCTTCAGAAGGGGATTCGGCAAGCAGTTGTGTCCGCAGAGCAAGGCCACGCTCCAGCATCGGAATGGCCTGTGCACGCAGGGCCTCGTCTCCGGAGAGCCGGAGCCGCTTGCCGTAGGTGCAGCAGCACTGGCTCAGTGCGGCGCGGACCAGGGGGCTGGGATCTTCCCGGTTCAGCCGCTCCAGACCGTCTGTAGCCGCTCCCATCAGGCGCAGTGACAGATCCAGTGCGTCCAGGGTATCTCCGAATCGGGGGGCCAGGTCCACGGCCATGGAAAAGCAGAGCTGCAGGACGGCCTGCCGCCAGGCCTGGAGGTCCTGGCAGTCCAGGTCCATCAGGCTCCGGAGACAGGTTTCCATCCAAGCGCCGCCATCAGACCGGCTGAAGGCCGCAATGTCCCGGGCGAGGAGCCGGCCAGGTTCTCCGTCAAGGTCATGCCACAGCCAGGTGAAGCCGTTGAGAAAGGAGCGGGGATTGTCTGCCTCCATGCTCTCCCACATCAGTTCCCGAAGGCGGATGGGGTCGTCTGCAGGAAGCGTCCAGAGATGATCCAGCAGGATCTGGTGCTCTTCCTTCCGGGTTCGGCCCTGCCGCTTCAGTTCCATGCGCAGCCCCGTGCGGAGCGTCTTGTGCAGAAAATCGAACCGGCCGTCCCTGCGCAGCAGGAACAGCTCGTTCATATAGTTGACCATCTGGGCGAACTCCAGCTGGGAAAACGCAATCCCCTCCCGGTTCAGCAGCGCCTCCAGATCCGTCAGACGCAGACCGCGGCGGGAGATGGCAAGAAACCGGAAGACAGCCTCTGCCAGTCTGGGCTGTACCCGCTGGCTTACGGCGCCGGCCAGAGCTGCGGACAGCCCCTCCAGGTCCTGGGGCAGTGCGCGGATCATCTCCAGGTGCTGTGCGGTGATGGCATCCATGCCGTCCCCCTTCTCGCGGATGGCCTGGAAGTCCTCCGCATTCATCAGGGTCAGGCGGGCACAGGCCAGATACAGATAGAGGGGGTTGCTGGCCTGCGCCTTGGATAGCAGTGCCTCCACGACCGGCTGAGACAGCTCCTTGCCCATGGAGCGGAGAATACCGTCCACCATCAGATGCTGTTCCCCGGTGTCCATAACAGGCATGGAGATGGTCTGGGTGCCGATCGGGAGCGGGTGATTTTCCAGACAGGTGACCAGGCATTTGACCCGGGGGGAGCGGGTGGCGGGGAGGAAGCCCAGCAGATCCCGCAGCTCACTCTCCTGAAGCTGGTCCAGGGCATCCACCGCAATCAGCAGGTTTTCCCGTTCTGCGGCCTGTGCACACAGCAGTTCCAGCCGCTCCTGCCACCGGTGCAGGAGGGAACTGCCCTTGCCCGGTTCATCGTCCAGCGACTCTGCGGACAAGTCCATGTGCCGCTGCCCGGTGATATGCTCCAGCTGCCACACCAGGCCGGTCAGGATATCAAATGCGTCGGTAGACCGCTCCGTATTGCCGCCGCAGTAGGGGAGTACGGTCCAGCCCCGGTGGGACATGAGCTGGCAGACCCGGGCGAACAGGGTGGTTTTGCCGCTGCCGGAAGGGCCCTGAACGGCGATTACACCGGAAGCGGGGTCCTCCAGAAGCCCGACGAGATTCTCGGCAAAGGGTTCAAACACAGAGAAGGAACGGGCCTTTTCCTTCAGATAGTTCCACTGGCTTTCCCCATCCCGCTGCTGGGGAGTGAGCGCTTCATAGGCGGCCCACTCTGTCTGCAGATCGGAGCGCAGATCTGCCGTAACCTGGGAGACAAAGCCGTCCAAGCCATCCACATGGGTCCCGTTCCAGTCGGCGCGGTAAAACCGGAGGCGGTCGCCGGCCAGCCGGCGGATGCGCTGCTTCAGCGCATGGAGCTTCTCCCGGTGCAGATTGCTCTCCGGACGGTATTCCGGGGGCAGCTCCTCGTCGGACCAGAGTTCCCGGAAATAAAACCAGGTGTGCTCCAGATCCCCTGCTGTGTGCAGGGCGCCGTATTCAATCTCCAGCGCCGTTACGCTGATCTCCAGCTCTTCCAGATCCATGGCCTTGCGCTGCAGTTCCCGGCTGATGGCCTGTGTTCCGGGCATAAAGCCATACCGCTCCCCCAGAAGCACGATCATATAGGGGCGGGCGCGGTCGATCTCGGTGAGGCACACGGACAGCACCTTAGCTGAGCTGGCATCTTCGCTGAGCTGTTCGGAGGTGTCTACCCCCCACCGCAGGTCGCAGAAGCTCACGGCCTCTCCATAGCGTCTGGCCTGGCGGTTCAGTTCGGGAAGTACCCGGTCGTGGAGTACGTCCCGCTCCCGCTGAAAGTCCCGGAAGGTGCTGGAGACAAAAATGGTTTTCAAGTCCGGATCCCGCCTTTCTCTGTTGGGGAAGATTCAGTCTGTGGACAGGAGAACATGGATGTTGTCCCGGTCCTTCTGTTTCTCTTGGTCGCTCAGCTCTCCGTAGGGGATCAGATCCGCATGGATGCGTTTGGCCGGATCCTTCCGGGCCCCGTTTTCCGGTTTGCCCCACCGCCAGTTGTTCAAATAGTGATACCGGCACCAGCGGATGTGTTCCAGTTCCGCCAGATACTCCAGCTGAGCCGCCGACAGTTTCTCTCCGTCGGCAGGCCAGCCCAACGTGTCCAGCATGCGCAGCCGCATTTCGTGATAATCCGCTGCGCTGACGTTGGAGTACCGGGTAAATCCGTCCAGCCGGCTCCACTCCTGCTCCAGGTTTTCCGGCGTTTCCTCTGTGCCGCCGTAGAGATGGGCGTAGCGCAGGTTGATCCGCTTGGCCCGGGCGAACATGGCGTCGCTGAAGATATTGGGAAGCGACCGGCCCTCCAGCTCCCAGGAAAACAGGCGCAGCCGAGGCTGGCCGGACAGCGGACTCAGCTCGCCGCTGCTGGGGGAAAACACGTCGATGACCGGCGCGGTGGTGGCCAGAAGCAGGTCCTGAACCAGGGCCAGCTGCCCGTCCTGTGTGAGGACAACCACCATCTGGGCCCCTTCCAGCACATCCAGGCGGTCGTGCCACGGCTCGCTGTGGAAAATCACCGGATCGCCAATGAGCGCCAGACCGGTGTGGACCGCAGAGAACCGGGCGCCATCCCCGAATATGTGGTATTCAAGTCGCTGGTCCGGTGAAAAAATATTGTCCAGCAGGGCATAGGCGAGCAGCCGCTCTCCCAGGGTCCCGAACCCCACCAGGACAATCCGCATCCGGTGGCTGCACCGGACCGAGGCCTCAAAAAGACACCGCTGCTTCCAGAAGATCCGGGCCGCAGTCTCCTCCGGGCAGAACAGGCGCAGGCCCGGGTCGGAGACAGACTGGGCGGGCAGTGTGCGGGACTGGAGATAGACCGTAGAGCCGGTCAGTTTTTCCCGGTTGGCGGCGTAGAAGTCAAAATTCTTTGCCTCCTCGTCCAGCAGAAGATAGCTTTGAGCCGGAACCAGAGCCCACGCATCCCCGCCGTCGATCCCCCGGCGGCCCAGCCGGGCCAGAAGAGTTTCCCGCAGTTCCCGGGGACCGTATACCGCCACGCTGTTGCCCCGCAGATACCGGATCCGGGAGCGGAACAGATTCCGCATCGCGGAAATGGCCAGCAGCAATCCGCTGGCAGTGGCCAGGGGAGCGGTCCATCGGGCCAGCTCCACCAACAGGTTGGGCGGGGAGTTCTGGTAGCCCATGATGTAGAGGGACACACAGCTGAAGAGGGAGTCCAGTACCGGTTCGCCCTCCAGAGCGATCAGACCGATGGCGCCCAGAACGAACGGGGCCAGGAACAGCAGGTATTTTCCTATCCGGGACAGACGCAGTTGCATGCGGATCGACCTCCTGTGGGGTTCGCCCGGGGTGCGGACGTTTTTTTGACAGGGAGAGAAAAGCGGTTGCTATTTTTCGGGTTTGGCCGTAAAATCGGAGGGAGAAACTGCCGGGATTGCCGGCGGGATAAGGGGGAATTGCGATGGGTTACACCATGTTGGAGCGATCCGGAGACAGCGCTGCCTGCAGCCGGTCCGGCCTTGCAGATGCCGCGGTGCAGTTTATCCGGGAACGGTGTGAGAACCTCCGCTTCTGCGGGGACAAGGCGGATGCCGAGAAGCGGGAGGGTTACCTGGGGACCAGCTTGCGGGAGCGCCAGATTCCATATCAGATGCAGATGGATGTAGACCGCCTGTGCCTGGAAAAGGCGTTGGAGCGGTTTCTGCGCTCCGGAAGCAAAGAGGATGCGTTCGACGTCTACTTCTGCTACCTGGAGATGTTTGTGGGAGATTACGAGAAGACCAGCCGGATGATTGAGCTTCTCTCCAAGTTTGAGGCGAACGGCAGCCGCCTGCTGATGAAGCACCGGGACCACTATTCCCATGCCGTCTATGTGTTCGCCCTGGGGCTGGCACTGTATCAAAACAATGGGGCGTACCGGGCGGAATACAGCCGCTGTTACGGCCTGACGGAGGAGGGGCAGGCGGCCTGCCATTATCTGAACTACTGGGGCATGACCGCCCTGTTCCACGATATCGGCTATCCCTTTGAGCTCCCCTTCGAACAGGTGGCATCCTATTTCGAGGTCAGCGGAGACCGGCGCGCAGACCGGCCCTTTGTGGCATACCGGAACCTAGAGTCTCTGGTGACGCTGAGTCCCGCGGTACAGGTCAGGTTGGGGGAACTCTTCCACGGCCGGAAGTTTTCCACTTCGGACGAGCTGTTTGCCTGTGCTCTGGCGCAGAAGCTATCCGGGACGTATCCGGTCACGGAGGAGGGACTGGCTGCCGCGCTGCGGGAGATCCCAGCCCGGCCGGATCGGTTCCACTTCTATATGGATCACGCCTATTTCAGCGCCACGGTACTGCTGAACCGGCTTTTCTGCACCCTGGGCTGTGCCCTGGAGCGGGAGCATGTGGATGCCCTCACGGCCATCCTTCTGCACAACAGCCTGTACAAGTTTACCATCGCCCACTATAACGAGCCGGGAAACCTTCCCTTCCGGATGCAGCTGCACCCCCTGGCCTATATGCTCATGCTGTGCGATGAGCTGCAGTGTTGGGACCGGACGGCGTACGGACGCAACTCCAGGCTGGAACTGCACCCCATGGACTGCCGGCTTCAGATGGAGGGCGATGCCCTGCGTGTTGTCTATCTGTTTGATGACCGGGAGGAGGCCAGAATCCGGGCCTATCAGGCGGCCTATGCCAGATGGCAGACCGGAGCGGCAGAGCAGAAGCCCAGGCTCAAAGCCTATTCCGAGCTGTATGAGCGGGACGGGGATGGGGTGCCGCAGTTCCAGCAGAACATTGCCCGTATCGTGGATCTGAGCCCTGTCAGGCTCCGGGTGGAGGCGGAACTTTGCCCGCCGGTCCATGCGGACCGGGCCCGGTATCTGTCCCGGTGCAGCTTTCTCAGCCTGTACCGCTTTGCCCTGGTGCTCAACGGCAGATGGGACAGTGCCGACTGGAAAATGGCCAGGGATGCCGGGCAGGAGGAGGCCTTCCTCGCCGACCCGGCCAATCTGGAACGGTTTGCCCGGGCGTTCAAGCGCCTCTCCCTGGAGTATCAGCTGTCCAACATCAATCAGGCCAAGGCCTTTGCCCGCTATTTGGACGCAGTGGGCTGTTTCTACACCGATCAGGAGACGGATCTGGAGATGGTGGACCGGTTTACGCCGGAGGAGCTGGAGACAATCGGCCGGCTGGAGCATCAGCGCTGGCTCCAGGAGCACTATGACATGGGCTGGGCGTACGGTACGCCGGAGCGCGAACAGAGGGAACTGGTCCGGCTCCACCCGGATATGATCCCCGGGTTCGACGTCAGCCGGCCCGATGTGACCTGGGAGCAGGCGCAGGAAAACTACCTCCGGCTGGATCAGGGGGAACGGGACAAGGACACGGCCCCCATGGAGTGCATGCTGGCCATGCTTCGGATGTTTGACGGGCTGCGGATCTACCGGCTCAGATCCTGAGGCGGAGACCCTGCGGTGTGCGCTGCGGCCGCAGTCCAGACGGATCCCCCCTTGCTGTGGGTGCCTGCAAGGGGGGATTGCGGATTTTCAGGCTCAAAACAGCCGGTTCAGAGTGCGGAGGGAACCGCCTGGTACAGGCGGTATTCGCTGCCGGCCAGAGAGCGCAGGGCGGAGGTGAGCATGGACTGGTACTGGGTTTCGCAGGCCGCCTCCACATAGTTGGGCTGGCTGTAGCTGAGCTGGGCGAGAAGCTGTGAGGCGCTGGAGACATCTCCGGCCCACAGGGTGGGGGCCCAGACCGCCCAGCCCTCCTGGGCCAGCTGAGCTCTGGCGTCTTCGGTGAGATTATTTGCCCGGACGATGTAGACGGGGCAGCGGGCGATGTCGGAGAGCAGACGGCTGCCCTCACGGGCCTGCTGGACGCAGTCCGATACCGTGGAGCCGGAGAGATCCAGGGCGACGGTGTGGCCGGCGCCCACCAGGCGGCGGACCAGGTCATCCGACTCCGGCAGCTGCTGGACCGAGAAGAAAAAGACGGCCCGCTGATTCAAAGACTCCAGCTGCTGGGCAATGGGTTCCGCAGCGGTGCCGGTGAGAAAGCCCAGGTAGACGATGGGCCCGCTGTCCGGCTGCACAGTAGGTTCAGACGATGGCTCCACGGACGGATCCTCCTGCTGGCTGACCGCCTGCTGGTAGCTGATCAGGTTGTCCCGCAGAATGCCGTTGGCCGCATCGATAAAGGCCGCGTCGTTCAGAATGGCGGCGTCGTTGGTCACCCGCACCAGCGTGCCGTAGGGAGTCCGGCTGGCGGTGTAACTGATCTCGCCGAAGTGGGCGCAGATCCAGGCGATGGGGAGAAAGACCATGGAGTTGCGCACCACAGCCCGGACGCCCGCCATGACATTGCCCTGAGGGTCATAGGCATTGTTGGCCTGGAGGTTGAATGTGACGGCCAGATGTCCGTTGGAGACCAGAACCGTCCGCCGGGTGGTGCTGTATTGGGCGCTGACCCCCAGATTGATGCCGGTGTCCCGGATGGACAGAAGAGTATAGGGGACATAGAGGACGCCGCCCACCACCATGGGCATATTTTCCGGCGTCATCTCGTGTATTTTTTCGTTGACTGCCATAAAATAAATCCCGGACGTGCTGCTGCTGGCGCTGGCGGCGATGCCCAGCAGCAGAGCGGTGCACACCAGAACCGCGGAAACCCGACGCAATACATTCACGATGCCGTACCTCCTCCCCGTTGTGCTGCCGGACTGCGGCAGAATGCTGTGAGAGAATTTTAACACAGAAACGGACCCTCGCGCAAGAGGACTGTTGGCAGGGAACAATGGAAAATCCCCTTTCTGCGCATACTGAGTACAGGTGCGCAAAAGGGGGATTGTCATGTCTGAGCGAACATCAACGGTAAAAAAATGCGTGGCCGGAGCTGCCGCAGCAGGCCTCCTGCTGTCTCTGCTCCTGCCGCGGCTGCTGCGGGGCGGAGGGGAGATCCAGGCGGCTTCAGTGCCCCGGACATCGGCGGGGGTTGTGGCGCTGACCTTTGACGACGGACCGCGGCGCAAGACCACGCAGCCCCTGCTGGACGGCCTGGCTCAGCGGGGGATTCCGGCCACCTTTTTCCTCATCGGCCTGAAGATACCCGGGAACGAGGACCTTGTGCGCCGCATGGAGGCGGAGGGGCATCAGGTGGGGATTCACGCCCAGAACCACAATATGCTGGTCAGCCCGGAGACGGTGGGCACGGAGGTGATCCCTCTGCGAAACACGCTGGCCGGGCTGCTGGGCCATTCGGACTTTATGGTGCGGCCGCCCTATGGGAAGACCACACAGGAGGTGCGCGCCCGGCTGGGGGCGCCGGTGATCCTGTGGTCGGTGGACCCGGAGGACTGGTCGGACACCGACACCCGGCGGCAGGTCACCCACATTGTGAGCCGGGTGAAGGACGGGGACATCATCCTGCTCCACGACGTATACCCGTCCAGTGTGGAGACAGCGCTGCAGGCGGTGGATCTGCTGCGCAAGCGGGGCTTCTATTTTGTGACGGTGGAAGAACTGTTTGCCCTGCGGGGCGTGGAGCCGCAGGAGGGGGAGATCTACCGCTGTCTGCCGATGCAGCTGTCCACCAGCGCGGTGAGAAACTGCTGCGCCGTGGGCAGGCAGGTGGTGCCGCACAGATGGGCAACCCGGTTCAGGTCGCAGCGGCAGCAGACCTGAATGGCGGTGCGGATGGCCTGATCGACACCGCCTGGGGTGAGGTGACATTGGCGGGCAACTTCCGGATAGAGCAGTTTGGTGGGCATCTCCAGTGTGCTGGGATCCTGATGTACCAGCAGCGCGGCATAGATCAGGCAGGAGTATCCCTGATAACATCCCGTCAGGCCCAGGCTGCGCAATTTGCACTCAAGCTCCCGGTGAATCATAGCGGACGGCGCAGCTGCGCCGCGGCCTCCTTCGTTTTGATATGATGCCTGCCATATACCCACCCCAAACAAAAGGAAAATCGTGCGGACCTCAGGGTTCCAGCCCCAGCAGCCAGAGGATCGTAACCCCCAGGACGGCGGAAAACGCGGGGAGTTCATAGTCCGCGACAAAGCGGGTGCCGCCCTCAATCCGGCTGATGCTGTCCCGCTCCAGGAAGATCCCTTCCACCTGCATCCGGGCGGCCAGTTCCGCCTGGGACAGATGAAGCCGGACCCTGGCCTCCCGGATCCGGGAGCCGGACAGGTTCTTTTTCCCATTGTAGTCGTATATTTTCACGGCAAAACTCCCCCAAATACAACAAAGGAAGATATCCCTTTGACCTTATCATATTTTTGTGGGGGGAAATGTGCGAAAGATCAGCACAGAGCGAAAAATTCTCCGCCGGGGTCAGTCCAGTCTCAGATCTCCTTCCCGGATCCAGCCCATGCGCCGGAAGAGCAGGCCGAACAGCCAGCACAGCACGCCGGGCAGGAGGAAGCACAGCAGAACCATACCGGCCCAGTCCATGGCGGTGATGGCCTCCTTGACGCCGGAGGCCACGTCGGCCACCCAGCCGGCATACACTCCGATGGGACCCACCATGCCGCAGGTGCCCATGCCGGAGGCCACGCCGCCGGAGGGGTCATTCATCTCAAAGTGGAAGACGCAGGTGGCCAGGGGGCCGGTGACAGCGGAGGTGAGGATGGCGGGGATCCAGATCCGGGGGTTCTTCACAATGTTGCCCATCTGAAGCATGGAGGTGCCCAGGCCCTGGCTCACCAGTCCGCCCCACCGGTTTTCCCGGAAGGACAGCACCGCAAATCCCACCATGTTGGCGCAGCAGCCGGCCACAGCGGCTCCGCCGGCCAGACCCGTGAGGCCCAGAGCGGCACAGATGGCGGCGGAGGAGATGGGCAGGGTGAGGGCGATGCCGATGACCACGGAGACCAGGATGCCCATGAGGAAGGGCTGCAGGTCGGTGGCCCACATGACAAAGGTGCCCACTGCCGTGGCGGCGGTGCCGATGGCAGGCGCCCACCAGGCCGACAGTCCCACGCCGGCCAGAATGGTCACCAAAGGGGTGACCAGAATGTCGATTTTGGTCTCCTTGCTCACCGCCTTGCCCAGCTCGGCGGCGATGATGGCGATGAACAGCACCGCCAGCGGACCGCCGGCGCCGGCTCCGCCGCTGAGGGTGGTGGAGCCCAGGGCGTTGGCGGCGTAGCCCACGGTGGCCAGGGAGAAGAGCACCAGAGGCGGCGCCTTCAGAGCGTAGCCGATGGCGATGGCCATGGCCGGGCCGCTCATGGCGGAGGCGTAGCCGCCCACCGTCACCAGAAATTCCATATTCAGCTGGGTGCCCAGCGTGTTCAGGATCGTGCCGATGAGCAGAGAGCAGAACAAGCCCTGGGCCATGGCGCCCAGCGCGTCGATGCCGTACCGGCGCAGGGAGATCTCAATGTCTTTGCGCTTCAGGAAAGCCCGGATGGTTTCCATGGGATCACATCCCCTTCAACAGTCTGTACAGGTGTCAAGACACCAGTACAGACTATTATAGCGGCCGGGTGGGGAATGTCAACCGTTTTTTTCGGCAACGGCGGGTTCCGGCCAGGGCATGAGCTGCCGCTTCCGAAGGCGGTAGTAGAGAAAGCCGGTGAGATCCGCCAGGAACCAGCCGATGGGGACCGACCACCAGGTGCCTGTCACACCGAACATGGGGATGGACGAGAGCAGATAGGCCAGGGCCACCCGGGTGCCCAGGGAGATGACGGTGAGTACCACGCTCATGCCCGGTTTTTCCAGAGCGCGGTAGAGGCCGTACAGGAGAAACAGGCAGCCGATGCCGCAGTAAAAGCTGCCTTCAATTCGCAGGTAGCCCACCCCTTCGGCGAGGATGGCGGGATCCCCGGTGCTGACAAACAGCCCCATCAGAGGCCGGGCAAAGACAAAGACCGCCGCAGATACGGCCAGGCTGAACAGCACGGAAAGGAGCACCGCCCCTTTCAGCCCGGCGCGGATCCGCTCCCGGTTCCGGGCGCCGTAATTCTGGGCGATGAAGGTGGAAAAGGCGTTGCCGAAGTCCTGGACGGGCAGATAGGCGAAGGCGTCGATCTTTACCGCGGCGGCAAAGGCGGCCATAACCGTCCCGCCGAAGCTGTTCACCAGGCCCTGCACCAGGAGAATGCCCAGGTTCATGACCGATTGCTGCACGCAGGTGAGAAGGGAAAAACTGGCGATCTCCCGGATCTGAGCCAGGCGGATGGGGAGCTCGTTCCGGCGGGGCCGCAGTTCGGGCCGGAGCGTCAGAGCATAGACGGCCAGCCCCACGCCGGAGACGTATTGGGAGATGACGGTGGCCTGGGCCGCCCCGGCCACGCCCCAGCCCAGTCCTGCCACAAACCAGAGGTCCAGACCGATGTTCAGGACGGCGGAGACCGCCAGGAAAATCAGAGGGGTGACAGAATTGCCGATGGCCCGGAGATAGCAGGCGAAGTAGTTGTACAGGAAGGTCCCCGCGATTCCCCAGAAAATGATCGCCAGGTAATCCCGCATCATGGTCCAGATGGTCTGGTCCGTAACCCGCAGAAAAATCCGGATTCCGTCCAGACACAGGAAAGCGGCCAGGTTCAGCACCACGGTGAGGACGGCGATGAGCAGAAAAGAGGCGCGGGCGCTCTGGCGCAGGCCGGTTTCATCCCGCCGCCCGAACCGGATGGAAAACACCGCCCCGCTGCCCATGCACAGACCCAGCAGGATGGAGGTGAGAAAGGTCATCAGAGTGAAGGCTGAGCCCACCGCCGCCAGGGCATCCGGCCCCAGATACCAGCTCACAATCAGAGTGTCCGCCACATTGTAGCACTGCTGCAGCAGGTTGCCCAGGATCATGGGGATGGCAAAACGCAGCATGGAGCCCATGACGGAACCCTGGGTCAGATCTTGATTCATAGCCATCGTTCTTTCTATTCGAAATTATAAACTTACGTTTCGAAATCATTGTACCAGGAGCGGTTCCCATCGTCAATCCTGTATTTACATTTTGCCGGCGGCAGGGTATGATAGAGGCAAAGCAGAAAGAGGGGGCCTGGCCATGTTTTTGGAAGGACTGGATGAGCTGGACCAGAAAATTGTCCGCCTGCTGATCGGAAACGCCCGGCTGTCCTACTCGGAGATCGGCCAGCAGGTGGGAATCTCCCGGGTGGCGGTGAAGGCCCGCATCCAGGCGCTGGAACAGCGGGGCGTCATCGAGGAGTACACCACCATCATCAATCCCCAGAAGATCAGCGGGGCGGTGTCCTGCTATTTCGAGCTGGAGACCCAGCCGGACACCTTTGCCCGGGTGGTGCAGACGCTGCGGGAAAACGACACCGTCACCCAGATCTACCGGGTGACAGGGAAGAACAAGCTCCATGTCCATGCGGTGGCCGCGTCCGGGGAGGAGATGGAGCAGCTGATTTCCACGGTGATCGATCCGCTGCCCGGTGTGATCCGGTGTGACTGCAACATCATTCTGTCCCGGATCAAGGACGTGAAGGGGCTGCGGCTCTGAGCCGGCCATACAGAGGAGAAAAGGCACCGTCCTGATTGCTACAGGGCGGTGCCTTTTCTCGGAATCCGGAGTGTATCCGCCGGAATTCCCTCCAGGGCGAGCAGCTGAATTTTCTTTTCCAAACCGCCGGCATAGCCGGTAAGGCTGCCGTCGGAGCCCACCACCCGGTGACAGGGGATGAGAATGGAGATGGGATTGTGACCCACCGCGCCGCCCACGGCCTGGGCGGACATGGAGGGGCGATTGTGCCGGGCAGCCAGCGTCCGGGCAATTGCCCCGTAGGTGGTCAGCCGGCCATAGGGAATGTCCCGCAGGATGCTCCACACCTCCTGGCGGAACGGGCTGCCCCTGGGAGCCAGGGGAATGGAGTCGGCCGGAGGGCGCTGGCCTGCGAAGTAGCGTTCCAGCCACTGAACGGTCTGAAGGAGAACGGGGGTGGACCGCTCCTCCATGGGCTCCCGGGCCAGAGCGCCCAGGAAGTACTTCTGACCGTCCATCCACAGGCCGGTCAGCGCGCCGTCCTCCTCGGCAAGAAACAGCGGGCCGATAGGGGAATTGCAGTGCGCGGTATAGATCATGGCAGATACCTCAATTCCGATTCTGATTTTGCCCGGGCAGGGGCGTGCGGTCAGGATTGCCGCCGGCCTTTCCGGTACAGCCACACCGCCAGGATGACCCCGGCAATCAGAATGACCGCTCCGGCGATCATAATGACGTTGGCGAAGGTGAGGAAGATCTGGCCCGGGTTGAAGCTATCCCCGGCGCTTTGCCAGCCGGCGCCCATCATCGCGCCCGGCATCATAAAGGCGAACATCCGGGAGAAGACGAACCGGGCCAGGCCGCCCACGGCGATTCCGCCCAGGCCGGACAGGGCGATGTACACCCCCGCCAGCCAGCCCCAGCGCCGGGCCAGCCGCTCCAGAAATCTGAAGCTGTGCCTGCCCGCCGGGGGAGTACTGCCGGGCTGAGATTCATAGAAGTAGGCGCTGCTGCGGAAGGCAGATGCGCTCTGCGGGCCATCCTCCGGCTGCCCCTGCTCCGGCTCGTCGGGGCTGAGCAGTTCGTCGGTGGTGACGCCGAAGGCCCGGGCCAGGGCTATCAGCTTGTCCAGCTCCGGGGTGGCGGTCCCCAGCTCCCATTTGCTCACCGCCTGGCGGGACACCCCCACCCGGGCGGCCAGTTCCTCCTGGGACAGCTTGGCCTGCTTGCGGTAATGGTAGATTTTTTCATTGAGTTTCATACGGTTCCTCCTGACCGGGGGGTTCCCCCTTGCTTTCTGAAAACAGAATAGCAGAATGGCCGGTTGCGGGCCACCAGCCTGGACTGGAAGTTTCCGCAACCGCCGGTTGCGGCGGCTTCAGGACAGGAGAAAACCGGCCTGTTCCAGGGCGTTCCGGAGTCCCTGCCAGGCGGTTTCACTGGGGCAGGAGACCGTGTGGATGTGGATGCCCTCCGTCAGGTCGGACAGGGGGTGGGACCGGCTTTGGGATACCTTGTGGATGAACTCCGCCACGTCGTACCGGGAGGAGAGGTCCAGCCGGCCGGTGAGCTGTCCGTAGACCGGGTGGTCCACAATGACGTCCAGCACCGTGCAGCCGAAATCCACAATCAGATTGAGCTCCTGCTCCATCTGGTCCGGGCGGTGCTGGACCGCCACCCGCCGCATCAGACCGGCGCAGCGCAGAATCACATAGCCCCGGGGCGTGGCAGTGATGTCCGCGCCCCCGGCCCGGAGCAGGGCCACGTCGCCCACGATGATCTGACGGCTGACGCCCAGCTGTCCGGCCAGGCTGGCGGCGGACACGGGGCGGTCGGCGCTTTGGAGAAGCCGGAGAATCTGACTGCGGCGCTGCTCTGCATTCACGGGATCGTCCTCCTTCAGACAATACGAAGCGTAGTGTAACATGGAAACCATACAAAACGGAGTGGCCTGCCCGGTCACAGCAGGGTGACAGAGCCGGAGGAGACCGTGTGGCGGGTTCCGTCCGGGCAGTCCACCACTAGGGCAAACTGGGAGTCAATGCTCCGGGCTGTGCCGGTGAGGGACAGTCCGTTTTCCGAAAAAAGGACCTGCCTGCCCACGGTGAGGCAGTGGGCGCGGTAGCGCTCCAGGTACTCCTCCTGACGGCCGGGGAAGGCGCGGTACATGCGCTCCAGGGCGGCCAGCACACAGGCGGCCAGGCGGTGGCGTTCCGGGGAACAGCCCGCCATGGCCAGGGAACAGGCGATGTCTGCCAGGCCCTGGGCGCGGAAGTCCTCCGCAGACTGGGTGAGATTGATGCCCGCTCCGATGACCACATAGTCCGGTTCTCCGCTCTCGCCCAGCAGGGACAGCTCTGTGAGGATTCCGCACAGCTTCCGTCCGTTCAGATAGAGGTCGTTGAGCCATTTGATGCCGGGGGCGGCGCCGCAGGCGTCCTGAATGCCCTCCCGGACTGCCACCGCGGCCCAGCCGGTGAGGGAGAGCAGCTGTTCCAGGGTGGTCTTCGGACGCAGCAGGATGGAGAGATACAATCCCTTGCCCCTGGGAGAGGAAAAAGAGCGGCCGCGTGTGCCCCGGCCGGCAGTCTGCTCTTCCGCCAGCAGTACGGTGCCCTCGGGGGCCCCGGAGGCAGCCAGCGCCTTCAGCCGGGTATTGGTGGAATCCACGCTGGGAAAGACCTGCATCCGATGGGAGAACAGGCTGTCCGGAGGGAGCAGGGAGTCAAGATAGGCGGCGGACAGAGCGGCAGGAGGACCGGACAGGCGGTAGCCCAGCCGGGTGGAGGCCTGGATGGGCCAGCCATCCTGACGAAGCTGGGTGATCTGTTTCCACACGGCGGCCCGGGTGACCCCCAGGACACGGCTCATCTCCTCCCCGGAGTGCCACTGGCCGGAGTCCAGCAGCAGGGACAGGACACAGCTGCAGTCCATAATAAAGCACCTTCATTTCGTAGATAAAACGGGCAGCCTCCCAGCCGGTCAGGGCTGGGAGGTTGCCGCGGTCAGGCTGTCGTAAAGTGTGATGGACATGGTCACCTCATCCTCGCCCCGCTGGACGGTGAGTGTGACGCTGCCGCCCACCCCGGTGGCGTACAGGACCCGGGTGAGCTGATAAAAGGTCTCGACCGGTTCCCCGTTGACGGCGATGATCTCATCGTCCGGCTGCAGGAAACCCCGGGCCGGGGAGCCGGCGTAAATTTCAGAGATGACAATGCGCTGTTTGCCCTCATAGGTATAGATATTGCACAGGACCCCCAGGTCGGGGCGGCAGGTCTTGCCGGTCTGAATGATGTGGTTGAGAAACGGCAGGCTGTCCGTGATGGGGATGGCCAGGCCGATGCCCTCCGTCACCACATCGTGGGATACTCCGGTGATCTTGGCGGAGGTGATGCCCACCACCTGGCCGTAAATATCCACCAGAGCCCCTCCGGAATTGCCGCTGTTCAGAGCGGCGGTGGTCTGAATCAGGGTCATGTCGTGATCGTCCACATTGACTTCCCGGGCCAGGGAGGAGACAATGCCGTCGGTCATGGTGCCGTAGAGGTAGCCCATGGGATTGCCGATGGCGTAGACCGGATCTCCCACCTGCAGCTGATCGGAGTCGGCCAGCTGGGCGGGGGTGAGACCTTCCGCATCCAGTTTCAGAACGGCGAGATCCAGCTCCTCATCGTAGCCGATGAGCGCCACGTCATGGTACACATGCTGATTGGACAGCAGCATGACCGAAAGGCCGGTACTCTCTTCGATCACATGATAGTTGGTGACCAGATAGCCGTCTGCCGTGAGGATGACGCCGGAGCCCACGCTGTAGGAGGAACCGTGAGACGCCTGCACGCAGACCACCGAGGGCAGCACGTGCTGATAGATCTCCTGGGGAGAAAGGGCCTGCTGCGCCGGCTGGCTGAAGGAAATTTCCACGCCGGGGTCCGGATCGCCCTGAGGGAGGACGTCGGCGCTCCACGGCTCCTGCGTTGGGCTCCCGACAGACTGGCTGGAGGAGGCAGCGGGGTCGCCGGTGAGCCGGCTGCCGAAGAATTCTGCCAGGGCATTGGAGCCGAAAAAGGCGCCCACAACCAGCGCGGCCAGGCCGGCCAGACAGAGAAGGGTGATCAGCAGGATGCGCGGGGTGCGGCCCAGCCGCCGGTTGCGCCGGCGTTTCGGGGGAGGGGCGGAATTGGGGCTGGGGCCGGTGGGCCAGCGGTAGGAAAGATGATTTCGCATCGGAAACCTCCTGAGGGAAGTATGGGAGATGGAGCGCTCCAGCTGCCCGGGTGCGGGGCGGGTCCCGGAAAACATCACCGGGGAAGGCCGGCGGTTTTACGCCAGTGTGAGGGTAAAGGTAAAGGTGGTTTTTCCGTCCTCACTGGTGCAGGTGATGTTTGTCCCCTCCGCCTCGGCGGCGGGGACCCCGTCAGATTCTGGAGCCGTCGGAAGTGAATCCCGCCGGCTCAGGGGTTTTGCAGGGCACCCCCTCTGACGGCGCGCAGCGCCGTCCCACCCGGAGGGCGGGTCCCGGAAAACATCACCAGGGAAAGCCGGCGGTTTTACGCCAGCGTGAGGGTAAAGGTAAAGGTGGTCTTTCCGTCCTCACTGGTGCAGGTGATGTTTTCCTTGTGGCTGTTGAGAATGGTTTTGACAATATACAGGCCCAGTCCCACACCGTCCCGGTCGGCGCTGCGGGAGTGATCGGTCTTGTGGAACCGGTCAAAAATCAGCGGAACCTCTTCCGGGGGAATGCTCTGACCTTCGTTGCTGATGGAGATGTAGGCCTTGGAGCTCTTGGTGGTGATGGAGATGGTCAGCGGCCCGTGGTCCGGTGAGAACTTGATGGCGTTGTCCAGCAGGTTGTAGCACACCTGGGTGATGGCGTCCTGATCGCCCCAGACCTGAACGGGGTCGTCCGGCACCTGGGTGACGATCTCCAGATTCTTATCGTTGATTTTGCTCTCCAGGCTGACCAGGACACGCAGCATGGTCTCACTGATGTCGAACTGCTGCTGGGCGGCCCGCTCATCGGACTGCAGCCGGGACAGATCCAGCATGGAGCGCACCAGCCGGGACAGACGTCTGGTCTCCGAGGAGATGACCTGAAGGTACTGCTGTTCCTTCTCCGGGGGAATGGTGCCGTCCAGAATGCCGTCGGCAAAGCCGGCGATGGTGGTCATGGGGGTTTTCAGCTCGTGGGATACATTGGCGATGAACTCGGAGCGACGCTGCTCGCTCTTGGCCAGGGAGTCCGCCATGGTGTTGAAGGCGTCGGCCAGCTCGCCCACCTCGTCCTTCCGCTTGCCCACGTCCACGCGGACATTCAGCTCTCCATGGCCGAACTGGCGGGCAGCCGCCGCGATTTCCTTGATGGGTTTGGACTGGCGCATGCTGGTCACGGAGCTGATGATGGCGGCGATGAGGATGACCGCCACGGCGGTGACCAGGAAGATGGCGGACAGGTCCCGCCACATGCTGCTGATGCTGGCGGCGCTGCACGACACCAGCACCAGGCCCTGCAGGTTGTTCCGGCTGGTGATGGGCAGGCCCACCAGGTACCGGGAGCGGTTGTACAGCCCGTTCAGATTGGTGATCCCGTCATAGGAGCCGCCGGCCACCGCCTCCGTCAGATCCGCGGGGAGGTACAGGTTTTCCAGCTCCTTCAGTTCCCGGGAGCCGTCGGTGGCAAAGACCACATAGCCCTCGTTGGTGCTGATCATGATGTGTACGTCGGTGGCCAGGGCCAGGTAGCTCAGCTGGCCCTGGAAGATCTCCTCCCGCCAGGAATACTCCCCGTTTTCGTTGATGAAATCGGAGGTGTAGGCGGCGATGATGCCGGCGCTGCGGCCCATGGAGTCCTGCTTGTCCTTGATGGTGTACTGGTAGCTCAGAGTGGCAAAGGAGGCGCCCAGCATGAGGAAGGACAGCAGGATCATACCGGCCATGGTGGCGAATTGCCGGCCGTACATGGTTTTCACTGGGTGTTCACCTCAAATTTATAGCCCACGCCCCAGACGGTCTTCAGGGACCACTGGTCGGAGACGCCTTCCAGTTTTTCCCGGAGCCGCTTGATGTGTACGTCCACGGTGCGGCTGTCGCCGAAGTAGTCAAACCCCCACACCTCGTCCAGCAGCTGATTGCGGGTGAATACCCGGTTGGGGGAGGAGGCCAGGTGGAAGAGAAGCTCCAGCTCTTTGGGAGGAGTGTCCACCCGCTTGCCGTCCACCAGCAGCTCATAGGAGTCCAAATTGATGACCAGCTTGTCAAAGGAGAGCTTGCGCTCCGCAGGCTGATCGTCATTTCCGAAACGGCGCAGCACGGCGTGAATGCGGGCCAGCACCTCCTTCATTTCAAAAGGCTTGGTGATGTAGTCGTCGGCGCCCATCTCCAGACCGGACACCTTATCCTCCAGCTGGCCCTTGGCGGTGAGCATGATGATGGGGATTTTGGAGGTCTCCCGGATCTTCTTGCACACGGACCAGCCGTCCATGCCGGGCAGCATAATGTCCAGCAGCACCAGATCCGGCTGGAACTGGTGGAATTCCTCCAGACCGGCCAGACCGTCTCCCGCGATTTTGCACTCCATCTGTTCCTTTTCCAAATAGATGCGCAGCAGGTCGGCAATATTCTTATCGTCTTCCACAATCAATACCTTTGTGGCCATACGGTGACACCCCTTTAAACGAAATGTAAGTGAGGAAATTATACCGCATCAGGGCTGCTTTGTATAGACATTTTGTGAATTCTGAGCGGTTTGCCCGAAAAAAGCAGCGCAGTCCCGGCCAGGACTGCGCTGCTCTGCGATGGAACTGCCGGGCAGCTCACAACACGTAGCTGTGATCCACGTGGATCACGGCGTGATAGCGGCTGCTGACGGCCCCCAGTTTTTGGGTCAGCAGAGTCTTTACTTCCTCATCCGAGTGCTTGACCTCGTAGGGCACCACCACGTCAAAGATCAGGTTGGTGTGCAGGGGGCCGGAGGTGATGCGGAAGTCATGGATGGTGAGGGCGGGGTCGATCTCGGCGGCCAGCTTCCGGGTCAGCTCCCGCAGGCGGTCCACCTCCGGGTTGCCGATCTGAATGGGATCCATGTGGATCACCGCCTCAATGTGAAAGCGTCGGTTCAGCTCCCGCTCGATGTGGTCGATGACGTCGTGGACCTCCAGAATGTCTGCATCGGCGGCCACTTCGGCGTGCACGCTCATCATCCGGCGGCCGGGGCCGTAGTCGTGAATGACCAGGTCGTGGATACCCACCACCTGCCGGTGACTGAGGATCACATCCTCAATGGCCTTGACCATGGAGGGCTCGGGGGCCTGCCCCAGCAGGGGGTCCAGGGTGGCCTTGGCGGCGCCGAATCCGGATTTCAGGATGAACACCGCCACCAGCAGACCCACCCAGCCGTCCAGAGGCAGATGGGTGAGCAGGGAGGCGGCCAGACCCACCAGCACAGCGGCGGTGGCCACGGCGTCGGACCGAGAGTCCACGGAGGCGGCCCGGAGGGTCTCCGAGGAGATGCGTCTGCCCAGGGCGGCCTGGAACCAGCCCATCCACAGCTTGACCAGGATGGACACCACCAGAATCACGGCGGTGAGGGGGGTGAGCAGGGTCTCCTCCGGGTGGAGGATTTTCTCGAACGAGCTCTTGCCCAGCTCCACGCCCACCAGCAGGATGAGCAGGGAGACGATCAGCCCCGCCAGATACTCCATCCGGCCATGCCCGAAGGGGTGGTCGGCATCCGCCTTCTGGCCGGCCATCCGGAATCCCACCAGGGTGACCACGGAGGAGGCGGCGTCGGACAGGTTGTTGAAGGCGTCGGCGGTGACGGAGATGGCGCCGGAGATCAGTCCGGAGATCAGTTTTCCGGCAAAGAGCAGCAGATTGAGCACGATGCCGGTCAGCCCGGCCACCACGCCGTACCGGCGGCGCACCTCCGGGTCCTCTGTGTTGTCGCAGTTTGGAATCAGTTTGTGCAGGATGGCGTTGAGCAAGGGAAAAACCTCCTGGTATGAGATGTCGCAGGTCAAAAAGGAACGCCCCTGGCCGGGGCGAAGCTTCTGTACGCATTATACACAAAGCCTGAGGAAAAGCCAACGCTAACTGAAACCGCCCCGGCGCAGGCCGGGGCGGGAGAGGGATCGGTCAAAGGGAACGGGCCGGCAGAGTCAGCCGCATCTGATGCCAGGCCACGCCGCCGTGGGTGGAGTCGGACATCCCCTCGTCCAGAAAGCCGAAGCCGGCATAATAGCGGACCAGGGCGTCTTTGCAGGTGAGGACCAGACCCTTCCGGCCCTGGGCTGCGGCATCCTCGATGGCGCGGCGCAGCAGCGCTCCCGCGCAGCCCCGCCTGCGGTATTCCGGGATGGTGTTCACCCCGAAGATCATCTGCCAGCTGCCGCCCTCGTCGTGGACGGAGGGATCGCCGTACATCCAGTCGGCCAGATCGGACTGCCGGGTCACCGGACCGTCCACAAAGGACACCAGCCGGCCCCCGTCATAGAGCAGCCAGAAGTGACCGGGATAGGAGCGCAGACGACCCAGAATGGCCGACGGGCTGGCCGCCTCTGCGGGGGGAAAGCACTGCGCCTCCACCCGGACCAGTGCCTCCAGGTCGGAGAGACGGGCGGTACGGATGTCCAAATCGGTCAGCTCCTCTCAGGAATTGGGGCGGCAGGCCCGGACGATGGACAGGGGGGGCACCGGCCGGGGCAGCTGCATGACAAAGCGCATCTGGGGATGGCGGGGCTCGGCCAGAGGCTGTCCGTCCTCCTGGGCCATCATGGGGGCGGTAAGGGAGAAGGCGGCCACGTCCGGGCCCACCACCTCAATTTCGTCCCCGGCGGAGAATTTGTTGCGCAGGGACAGCAGGGCGCGGCCGGTCTCATCGCAGTCCAGCACCACGGCCAGCACCTGCCAGTCCCGGACATACCGGGCGGAGTCGGTGTACTGGCCGGGATAGCCGAAGCAGAAGCCGGTGGAGTAGTGCCGGTGGCTCACCTTATCCACCTCGCAGCGCCACACCGGGTCCAGGGGAAGTCCCTGGGCGGCGGCGTCAATGGCGTGGCGGTAGGCGGCGGTGACCATGCCGGTGTAATAGGCGCTCTTGGCCCGGCCCTCAATTTTCAGAGAGTGGAGTCCGGCGGCCATCAGCTCCGGGACGTGGTCGATCATGCACATGTCCCGGCTGTTGAGGATGAAGGTCTCTCCGGCCTCCTCCAGGACGGGAAAGTACTCCCCGGGCCGCTTTTCCTCCATCAGGGCGTACTGATAGCGGCAGGGTTGGGCGCAGGCGCCCCGGGAGGCATCCCGACCGGTCATATAGTTGGACAGCAGGCAGCGGCCGGACCAGCTCACACACATGGCGCCGTGGACAAAGGCCTCCACCTCCATGCCCCGGGGGGCTTTGGCGCAGATTTCCGCCACCTCCCCCAGGGAGAGCTCCCGGGCCAGGATGGCCCGGCTGGCGCCCAGTTCGTGCCAGACCCGCACCATCTCATAGTTGGTGATGCCGGTCTGGGTGGACATGTGGACCTGCACATGGGGGGCGTGGCGCTGGCACAGCCGCAGCACATCCACCCCGGCGGCGATCACCGCATCCACCCCGATGGAGTCCAGGTATTCCAGATACTCCGGCAGACGGGCGACCTCATCGTTCCGGGCCAGGGTGTTGCACGTCACATGGACCCGGACGCCTTTGGCGTGGGCCAGCTCCACCGCCCGGGCCAGACCGGGCCGGTCAAAGTTGCCGGCGAATGCCCGCATGCCAAAGGCGCTGCCCGCCAGGTACACCGCGTCCGCACCGTAGGCCAGGGCCATCTCCAGCCGTTCCATATCCCCGGCAGGGGAGAGCAGTTCCGGTTTATTCATTGGCAGCGGCGGCGTTGGCGTACTGTGCCACTTTGGCCTGGTGTTCCGCCAGAGTGGCGCTGAAGTCGTGGCGGCCGGTCTCCGGGTTGAGCACGTAGTAATAGTATCCGGTGCTGTTGGGGTTCATGGCGGCGTAGAGAGACTGCATGCCGGGGTTGGAGATGGGGCCGGCGGGCAGGCCCTGGTACAGGTAGGTGTTGTAGGGGGAGTCAATGCTCCGGTCCGCCTCAGTGGGAACCTTGCCGCCGTTGATATACACCAGGGTGGCGTCGATCTGGAGGAAGCCGGCAGTCTCGGCGGCGGGGTTCTGCAGACGGTTGTAAATGACGGAGGCGATGTCCTGGTAGTCCTCGCCGTCGGTCTCCTTCTCGATCATGGAGGCGATGATGACGATGTCGTGGAGGGAATACGCGCTCTCCTCGGTGAAGTTGGGGAAGTATTCCTCCATGCGGTTGTAGAAGTTCACCAGCATCTTATTGATGACGTACAGGGGATCCTCGCCCAGATAGAAGGTGTAGGTGTCGGGGAAGAGGTAGCCCTCCAGCCGGTGATAATCCCCCAGGGGGAGATCCATCAGGAAGTCAAAGGCGTAGTCGTGGGTGGCGGCCATCTCCTCCAGCTGCTCCACCGTGGACACGCCCTCTTCGTCCAGCAGGGCGAAGATCTGGTCAATGGTATAGCCTTCGGGTATGGTCAGATCGATGGTCTGACGGGTGGAGGAGGACGAACTCATGTTGGTCACCAGGGCGCGGTAGTCCATCTCCGTGTTCAGCTCGTAGGTACCGGCCACAATCTTCTCGTCGGCGTTGGAGAACATGGAGTAGAGCTGGAACAGGAACTTGTACTCGATCAGGCCCTCTTCCTCCAGCTGGTCCACGATCTGGCTCATATCCGCCTTGGAAACCGTGTAGGTGTTTCCGTTTTCATCGGTCTCCTCGGTATAGGTGATGGCATCGTCCGGGACCGTGATGATGACGGAGGTGTACTCCTTGTTCAGTGCCAGCAGGTCGTTGGCCCACACCCAGCCCACCGTGGCCAGCACAGCGGACAGGCCGATGACGAACAGGACGTATAAAAACGCGCCGGCGATTTTGGATTTGATGCCGCGGCGCCGGTGAACGGTACGGGGACGGCGCTGCGGCTGCTGCCCGGAGGAACTGCTCGGGCTGCGGTTTTCTTCTGCCATAGCTTTCTCTCCTATCGTGAGTTCAGGGTGAAGGTTAGATGCAGGGGGCAGGAACCAATCCCGCCGCGGCGGCATAGGATGACGCAGAAACGGGAAACGGGTGCCGCCTCGGGCGCCGCTCCCAAGGGGCGGAGTCCGAGCCGGTACCTGTACCGGATATCAAATGCGAGGTGACAAAATCATGTGTTGTGGCAACAATAATGGTTTCGGCGGCGGCTGCTGGTGGATCATCATCCTGATCCTCATCCTGTGCTGCTGCTGTGGCAACGGCTTCGGCGGCAGCGGCTGCGGCAACAGCTGCGGCTGCAACTGCAACGACGGCTGCTGCTGAACCGGGCCGCGCTGCCGCGGTCCGTACCGGGACAACGGGGCATACATCCGGTATGGGCCGGCGGAGACGGAGGGGCGAAACGCCCCTCCGTTTTTTCGTCCAGGGACTCAGCCTGCGTAATGGGTCTCCCCCCGGAGTTTCCGGGCGGCGGGAGCGCCGGCCAGCGCCTCCACCAGGGCCAGCCCGAAGTCAAAGGCGGAGCCGGGAGCCCGGCCGGTGATGAACTTGCCGTCCTTCACCGTGGAGCACTCCATCCGGGCCGTGACGCCATGGGCGGGGAAGTCACCCTCCATGCCGGGGTAGCACACTGCCTGGCGGCCCTGGAGCAGGTCCATCCGGGCCAGCATGGTGGGGGCGGCGCAGATGGCGGCCAGCCACATGCTGTCGTCTTCGGCGGCACGCCGGACCAGAGCGCACACAGTGCCGTTGGCCTCCAGAGCAGCTACGCCTCCGCCGCCGGGGAGCACCAGCATGTCGCCGGACTCCGGGGAAACATATTCCACCATTTCATCACACATCACCTGGATGCCGTGGGAGCCGGTGATGCAGGCGCCGCCCACGCCGGTGAGGCAGACGGACAGCCCGGCCCGGCGCAGCAGGTCGGCGGGGACCAGGGCCTCGGCCTCTTCGAAACCGGGGGCAAGGAAAATGTATACCATAGAGAAAACCACCTTTCCAAATAATCAGGGGCAGGGCAGGTTACAGGGCAGCCAGGATGCAGGAGAGAATCTCCCGGTGGATCTCCTCCGGGGTGCGCAGTGCGCCGGAGGAGTCGGTGCAGGGGATCCGTCGCCAGCCGTAAAAGTCTGCGGCCTGGGCTGCGGCCTGCCTGCACGCGGTGAGGTAGCCGGTATCCACCTCGTGGATGTCGGCCGCGGTGTGGGTAGCTGCCTCCCGGCGGCGCAGGTTGGCCACCGCCAGGGAGATGGGCATATCCAGCCAGAGCACCAGATCCGGCTGGGGCAGACCCAGAGCGCCGTATTCAAAGTCGGACAGCCAGCGGAAAAATGCGTCCCGCTGCGCCGGGGAGAGCTTGGAGGACTGGTGCACCGCGTTGGAGGTGGTGTACCGGTCCAGCACCATCAGGCCCCCGTTTTCATAATAGGAGCCCCAGTGCTGCTTGTAGCCCGCGTACCGGTCCACCGCGAAGAAGGTGGAGGCGGCATAGGCGTTCACATCAGAGGGGCGGCTGCCGAACTTCCCGCTGAGGTACATGCGGATCAGAGCGGAGGACTCCTCCCGGTACTGGGGGTAGACGCAGGTGCGGAACTCCCGGCCCGCCTGCTCCAGCGCCTGGCAGGCCAGGGCGAACTGGGTGGACTTTCCGGAGCCGTCCGTACCCTCAAAGACAATCAGCTTGCCAGCCATGGGTCCGCCTCACTTTCCTTTGACCCGGGCTCCCACAGCGGAGCACAGAAACAGGGGCAGTTTTGCCACCCGCTTGAACCGGGCCGGCTGCCGGATGGCCCGGTAGAGCCACTCCATGCCCAGCTTCTGCCAGATTTCCGGAGCCCGGTCCACCTGGCCGGCGAACACGTCCAGCGAGCCGCCCAGACCCACGAACAGCCGGGCGCCCGTCTGCGATCCGTGGGCAGAGGACCATTTCTCCTGTTTGGGAGCGCCCAGACAGACAAAAACCACGTCGGCCCGGGCCTCCCGGATGGCCTGTACCACCGGGGCATCCTCATGGAAGTAACCGTCGTGGGTGCCGCAGACCATGAGACCGGGGTGCTGCGCCGCCATCCGCCGGGCGGCCTCTTCCGCCACGCCGGGCTTGGCGCCCAGCAGGAACAGACGCTTGCCCGCTGCCGCCATGCGGTCCATCAGGGCGGCGGCAAAGTCCACACCGGGGACCCGGCTCTTCAGGGGGCGTTTGAGAATTTTGGAGGCGTAGATCACTCCCACCCCGTCGGGCAGCACCAGGTCTGCACCGGCGATCAGAGCGGAGAATTCCGGGTCCGACTGGGCTTGCTGGACGATCTCCGCGTTGGGGGTGACCACCAGGTGAGGGCCTTCCTGCTCCAGCAGTTCCATGGCCCGGTCCACCGCCTCCTCCATGGTTACATTGTCAAAGGCCACGCCTAAAATCTCGGTGCGCACAGCCCATCCTCCTCACGGTATTGCAAACAGTTCCACACAGTATATCATATCCTCTCTGAAAAGTCCATGCCCGGGGTGAAGTGTTTACGTTTCGTTAAAAGAACCGGGCCCCTGCCAAGAGGGGCCCGGTTGCGCAGTTATTTTCCCTGGGGCTTGAAGCTGTCCTTCAGGCCCACGGCCCGGTTGAACACCAGGCGGCCGGGGGCGGAGTCCCTGCTGTCGGCGCAGAAGTAGCCCTGGCGCAGGAACTGGAAGCGGTCGGAGGGCCGGGCGCCGGCCAGACCCGCCTCCACCTTGGCGCCGGTGAGCACCTCCAGGGAGTTGGGGTTCAGGCAGTCCAGAAAATTTTTGT
Organism: uncultured Oscillospiraceae bacterium; assembly: GCA_944385435.1. GTDB lineage: Bacteria > Bacillota > Clostridia > Oscillospirales > Oscillospiraceae > Enterenecus. The sequence continues at coordinate 95,762 of CALWXG010000001.1, read as the reverse complement.
CCGCTCCGTCGGGATCGGGGTCGGAGAACAGGTTGTCGTACAGCCGCACCTCCGCGTCCAGGGCGGTGGCAGCGTCCACCCAGTGGATGGTGGCCCCCTTCACCTTCCGGCCGTCGGCGGGATTGCCGCCCCGGGATTCCGGATCGTACTCGGCGGCGATCTCGGTGACATTGCCGTTCTCGTCCGTCTCATAGCCCACGCAGCGGATGAGATAGGCACCCTTCAGCCGGCACTCGGGGCCGTTGGGGTAGAGGCGCTTGTATTTGGGCACCGGCTCGGGCAGGAAGTCCTCCGCCTCCACATACAGGTGTTTGGAGAAGGTGACGGGACGGGTGCCGTCCTCCGGGCGGTTGGGGTTGTTCTCCACCTCAAAGGTCTCGCTCTGGCCCTCGGGGTAGTTGACGATGGTGAGTTTCACCGGGCGCAGCACCGCCATCACCCGCCGGGCGGTCTCGTTCAGATCCTCCCGGAGGCAGTACTCCAGGAAGGCGTACTCGATGGTGTTGTCCGATTTGGTGACCCCCACCCGTTCGCAGAAGTTGCGGATGGACCTGGGGGTGTAGCCCCGCCGGCGCAGGCCGCACAGGGTGGGCATCCGGGGGTCGTCCCAGCCGGACACCCGGCCCTCCTCCACCAGCGTGCGCAGCTTGCGCTTGCTCATCACCGTGTGGTCGATGCCCAGGCGGGAGAACTCGATCTGCCGGGGCTTGTGGTAGGGAATGGAGACATGGCTCACCACCCAGTCGTAGAGGGGGCGGTGGTTCTCAAACTCCAGGGAGCACAGGGAGTGGGTGATGCCCTCCAGGGCGTCCTCGATGGGGTGGGCGAAATCATACATGGGATAGATGCACCATTTGTCCCCCTGGCGGTGGTGGTGGGCGAAGTTGATGCGGTAGATCACCGGGTCCCGCATGTTGAAGTTGCCGCTGGCCAGGTCAATCTTGGCCCGGAGGGTCATGGAGCCCTCGGGGAACTCCCCTGCCCGCATCCGGCGGAACAGGTCCAGGGACTCCTGGATGGGCCGGTCCCGGTAGGGGGAGGTGGCGGGCACGCCGATGGTGCCCCGGTTGGCCTTGAACTCCTCCGGAGAGAGCTGACAGACGTAGGCCAGGCCCTTCTGGATCAGCTCCTCGGCGTACTCATACATCTTGTCAAAGTAGTCGGAGGCGTAGTAGAACCGGTCTCCCCAGTCAAAGCCCAGCCAGTGGATGTCCTCCTGGATGGCGTCCACGTACTCCGTGTCCTCTTTGGTGGGGTTGGTGTCATCCATGCGCAGGTTGCACAGGCCGCCGTACTTCTCCGCGGTGCCGAAGTCGATGGTCAGGGCCTTGCAGTGGCCGATGTGGAGGTAGCCGTTGGGCTCGGGGGGAAAACGGGTGTGTACCGTCATGCCCTCATATTGGCCGCCCGGCGCGATATCCTCATCAATGAAATCATGGATAAAGTTCTGGGAGGGGGCGGGGCTGAACTCCTCGGGCATGGTGATCACTCCTAAATCAAATAAAAATCTCTGCTGCCGCGGCGTGTAGGGCCGCGGCGGCAGAGCTCATTATACTGTGTCGCGGGGGAAAAAGCAACCGCAAAATCCTCCAAAAACAAGGAATTGTGCCGGTTTTCAGCCAGCTCAGCCGTTGCCGGTGGGGATGAAGGGCCGGATGGCCATGGCCACGTTGCTGATGGGCATGGTCTGGAGCCACACCTTGCCGGGGCCGGTGAGCAGGGTGTTGAACAGCCCCTCGCCGCCCAGGAACTTGTTCTTCAGGCCGGGCACCTGGCGGATGTCCATCATCACGGTGGGCTCAAAGCCGGCCACGTTGCCGGTGTCCACCACGATCTGCTGGCCCGGGGCCAGGTCGTATTCCACCAGCTCACCGTCAATCTCCGCGAAGGCCACGCCGGAGCCGGACAGGCGCTGCATGATGAAACCCTCGCCGCCGAAGAAGCCGGCGCCCAGTTTCTTGCTGAAGTGGATGGACAGGTCCACGCCGGCCTCGCAGGCAAGGAAGGAATTTTTCTGGAGGATCATCTCACGGCCGGGGGCGATATTCAGGGGGATGATCTTGCCGGGGAAGCTGGAGCCGAAGGCAATCATCCCCGCGCCGTGGGCGGTGTAGATATTCTGGAATATACTCTCGCCGGAGAAGGCCCGGGAGAACATCTTGCCCAGGCCGCCGCCCCGGGTTTCCATCTCCATATTGGGGCTCATCCAGGCCATGGACCCCCGCTCCGTGATCATCTGCTCCCCGTCGTTGAGGGTGCAGACCACCACAGGGAACACACCGCCGGTGATATCGTATCTCACAACAATTCCTCCTTATAACATTCAGATGAAGGGGAGATCCTCCCCTCCCATCTTACCAGTGGAGAAATGGTCCTGTCAAGAAAAATCAGGCCGGGGACAAGCGGCTTGCCCCCGGCCCTCCGGCGGGAAAAAGGCAGGTGTGTCGGTCAGTCTAGCACCAGTTCGTTGACCGCCTCCACAAGCTCCACAACGGCGTCCCGGTCGGTCATCAGGCGGGTTTCCCCATTGAAGCCGACCAGACAGCTGGTGCTGTCGTACTGATAGAAGGTCAGCTCGATGGTCTGAAAGTCATCGGTGTTGCGGTGGAAAACAAAGCTGATTTCCGCACTGCGCTCCGGGCTCAGACCATCCTGGCTTCCGGAGGATTCCAGGGAGATCAGATCGGCGAACACAGGCTGGAAGTCAATCTCCGTGCCGTCCAGAGTCCACACCGACTCCTCTGTGGTGTTGCCCTCATCATCGGTGGATTCCTCTACGGCGTGCTCCACGTGATAGGTTTCCCCGTCCAGGATGACGTCCACGGACTCCACAGTGTCGGCGTCCAGGAGGAGAATATCATCGGGCAGCAGGGCGTCGGCCTCTAGATAGAGCATGGCGTCTGCTACCTCGGCGTCAATGTAATAGACCATGTTGGAGTCGGCCAGTCGGGCGTAGCAGTATGAGCCGTCGTAGTTGCCGATCTCCAGCACGAAGGTGTGGGCGGTTTCCTGAGTGTCATAGATGACGTTTCCGTCGTCGTCAGTGAGCCCGCTGTCCACCTGGGTGGTCTCCACGTAGTCCACGGTGACTACAGCGGCGGGATTGTCCAGTCCGTATTGGGCCAGGTCTGCCTCAGTGGCTTTATAGTTGACGCATTGGCTCCAGGTGAGGTAGGTGATGTTCTCCACGAAGGAATCTGTCAGTTCTGTGTCCAGGGTGGTGTAGCTGCCGCCGTCCTCCTCCAGGAACCACACATAGTGGTCGCTGTAGGCCCGTCCGCTGTCCTCCAGATAGACCAGGTGCAGGGTTCGGCCGGCCGACTCTACGGTGAATGCGGTCAGGTCGGTCATGGAGGGAATCTCCTCCTCCGCCACCAGGGCATACAGCCCATAGGAAAAGGTGTCCAGCAGATCGGAATCAGTGAGATACACATTCCCGTCTCCGGTGGAGACGTACCGCTGGCCGCCCATGGTGCTCTCGTCTCCAATGTTCAGGCTGTATTGTGTTCCGTCTGCAGTGATCCGGATGCAGGCGGAGGGCTCCTCCAGGCCATACTGAGACAGGTCGTCTGCCCCTTCGATGGTGCGGTATGCGGTGACGTCATTCAGTGCGTCCGCCATGGTTTCCAGCAGAGCCGGATTCAGCGGAAACTCGCTGTCTGCAGGGTAGCTCCAGCCCTCCTCCGGATCGTAGGCAAAGGTCAGACTCTCCTCTCCGTAATCCCAGCTCAGCTGGGAGATGTCCTCCGGGTCCAGGGAGAGAAGGGAAAAGGACGCGTCCTCTTCCGCGGTCTCGTCCGGGGAGAGCCGGACGGCGGCAAAGGCGGCGGCGCACACCGCCACCAGGGCCAGCAGAAGCAGGCCCAGTCTGTTTTTCCGTTTCATCTGCGTTTCCTCCTGATCCAGATGTAGATGCCAACGCCCAGCCAGGCCAGGGGAAGAATTCCCACCACCAGGACGGTGAGCAGGGATGCGGTGCCGCTGGGGATGGTCAGGTAGTCATAGCTCAGACTCTTGGCGTGGATGGAGATGCTGTCTGTCTGGCCGAACATCCAGCTCAGGGAGTTGAGGAAGAAGTCCTGGTTGCCGCCGGAGACCAGTTCATTGGTGCTGTCGTCAGTGAGGTAGGCGGAGGCGATCCACACCACCTTGCCCTGGGTGTCCTCGCTTACTTCGTCGGTGATGGCCACCGCCAGGGCAAAGGGCCCGTCGGTATCCCCCTCCTCCTTCTCATAGGTTTCAGAGTCCAGGTTGTGCTTGGAGTAGGCGGAATCAGAGGTGGTGAGCAGCTGGGAGACGGACACGCCCTCAGGCAGCTCGTCGGCCACGGTCAGACCCTGGGCGAAGGGGACCAGCACGTAGTACCCGTCGCTGAGCAGGGGAGAAGTGATGTCGTGGGAACTGACGTCCGGCAGCAGGTAGTAAGGATAGCCCCAGTAGGTGTAGTTCTGATCCCCTTCCAGAACCATGCCGTCCACAGCGGACACACCGTAGGACTCCTCCATCAGCGTCTCCAGATTGGCCAGTGCGCTGCGCTCGGTGAGAGGCGAGGTGATGAGCAGCAGATTGCCGCCGGATTCCAGATAGGCAGAGAGTTTTTCTATCTCGTCATCGGAGAGATCGCGCTGTGGATTGTAGATGAGAATGGCGTCGGCGTCTTCCGGGACCTCCTCCAGGGTAAGCAGGGAGAGCTCCTCCGTCTCGATGTTCTGCTGCTCCACCGCTCCGTCAAAGCCGGAGGGAAGGGAGGACTCCCCGTGGCCGGTGAGAGTGTAAAGCTTGGGCAGATCTTCGCTGGTGACATAGTCGATGGCGGAGGTGAGGGCCCCCTCTCCGGCGAAGGAGGACTCGTAAGTAGTGTAGTCGTACTCGTATACGTCGGCGTAGGAGACGTAGCGGAAAGCGTCGGCGCACTCCACGACAAAGCTGTTGTTGTACACGTAGGAGAGCTCGTATTCCTCGACAAAGGCGGGAGAGACATCCGGGTCCACCTTTTGCACCTGCAGGTGATCACTGAGAGCGGTGTACTGATCCAGCAGCAGGTCAATCCGGCTGTCCTCCTGCCCGGACTGGACGATCCAGTAGATGGTGACGTCGTCCTCCAGGGCGGACACCAAGGTTTCCGTCTGCTCCGAGAGAGAGTAGAGCTGATTGGAGGTGGTGTCCAGCTGGGTGAGGTGGGAGGGAAGCGCCCCGGCCAGGATGTTGGCCGCCACGGCGATGGCCAGAACGATGAGAGCGGCGGCAACGCTGTAGCCGCCTGCCCGGAAAGCCCGGGTGCGGAAGGATTCCTTCCGCCTGGCAGATTTGCCGGAATGGGAAGAAACGTTTGGCTCAGACCGATGAAAGTTCGGTAATTTCATTCCGCCCACCTCCGTTTCTCCATGGACTGTACACTCAGGAACAGGAAAAATCCAATGATGCTCAAATCGTACACGACGGCAGTTACATCAAAGATGCCGTCCACAAAGGTGTAGAACCGTTCAAACAGGGAGAGATTTTTCAGCAGCTCCGGAACCAGTCCGGTGAGCTCATCCCCCCGGAGGACATAGAGCACACACAGCCCCACACCCAGCACCACGCCGATGCCCAGGGCTACGGTGGAATTTCGGGTCATGCGCCACAGAATGATCACCAGAAGAATCAGGACAATGGCCAGCATTGCGAAGGAGGTGAAGGCGGAAGAGGACACAAAGTCTGCCAGGCTGTCGAGAAAGTAGTTGACCAGCATAACCACGAAGCACAGCCCTGCTGCCACCGCTTGGCTCTCCGTTACGGAGGAGACGAACACTCCAATGGCGGACAGGGCGGCGCCCAGCAGGAAGAAACCGGCAATGGCGCCGTAGGCAGCGGGGAAATATATGCTGCCGAAGGCAGAGAGGAGAATGGGGTACAGACAGATCACCGCCATAGGCAGAGCGAGCATACACAGTACGGCCGCGTATTTGCCCAGCACCACTTGGGTCATGGACAGGGGCAGGGAATAGAGCAGTTGGTCGGTCTTCTGCCGCCGCTCCTCTGCGAGAACCCGCATGGTGAGGATGGGCACGATGATGAGAAAGACGAAGGCCATCTGCCCCAGCACGTACTCGAAATTTGCCACCTGGTAGTTCAGGTTGTATACCATGGTGAAGATGCCCGCAAAGAGCAGCAGAAAAGCTCCGAATACATAGCCGGTGAGACTGGTAAAACTGGAGCTGAGTTCGTGACGGAAAATCGCGCTCATGGCTGTTCCACCTCCTCTTCTGCTTCCGCAGTGCCGTCTGCGCCGCTGCTGTCTGCAGAAACTTCTCCGCCGGTGAGTTCCAGGAAGATGTCCTCCAGGCTGGCCTTGACCATGTTCAGCTGCAGCAGAGGGAGCTTTTCCCGGCAGAAGGCGAAGAACACGCGGCGGCAGATGTCCTCGCCGTCCTCCGGCTGCCCGGTGAGCTGGGCGTGGCACCGGCCGTTCTCCTCCCGGATGATATCCAACTGGGAGATGGCGCCGATGGGGGAGAGCAGCCGCCGCACCTGTTCCCCGGTGGCCTCGGCGGTGATTTCAATGGAGGCGGAACCGGCAAACAGCCGCTCCAGGTTTTCCGGAGTGTCGCAAGCCACCAGCTTGCCTTTGGAGATGATCAGAACGGTCTGGCACACTGCCTGCACCTCGGAGAGAATGTGGCTGGAGAGGACGACGGTGTGGGATTTGCCCAGAGACTGAATCAGCTCCCGGATCTCAATGATCTGCTTGGGATCCAGACCCACAGTGGGCTCATCCAGGATGACCGTCTCCGGATCCCCCAGAATGGCCTGGGCAATGCCCACCCGCTGCCGATAGCCCTTGGAGAGGTTTTTGATGAGCCGGCTGCTCACGTCGGCAATTTGCGTTTCACCCATCACCCGCCGGATCTGCCCGGGCAGTTCCCGGTCCGGGATTCCTTTGGCCCGGCCCACGAAGGTGAGATACTCCCACGGGGTGCGGTCCAGATAGACAGGCGGCTGTTCCGGCAGATAGCCCAGCCGGCGTTTGGCCTGCCGGGGCTCTTCAAAAATATCATGCCCGTCGATCTTCACCAGGCCGGAAGTGGCGGCCAGACAGCCGGTCATGATGTTCATGGTGGTGGATTTCCCGGCTCCGTTGGGGCCCAGAAACCCGTAGATCTGCCCTTTGTCAATGGTGAAGGACAGGTCGGATACGGCGGTGTGGCTGCCGTACCGCTTGGTCAGATGGCTGACTTCGATCAAATTCAGCTCCCCCTTCAACGTGATATGAGCGCTTGCCGGATCGCTCCGGTGGGCAGACCCTCGGAGCGAGACCTGCCCGGTCAGCTCATTGTAATGCCCGGGACTGAAGGGATGCTGAAAGCTGAGGGAAGATTTGTAAACATTTTCTGAACACAAAAACCGCCCTCTGCCGGAAGAGGGCAGAGGGCGGAGCGTGGCAGCGTTTTGAGCGTGAGGATCCCGGGCAGGATGATCCGGGGGAGGGAGAGAAAAAAAGGGGGGTCTGCTCAGGACAGCCGGCTGGCGCCCCGGTCCTGCAGCAGCCAGGCCAGGCGGCAGCTCTCCTCCAGTTCTTCCGCTCCGGCAAAGGCGCTCATCAGGTCTTTGCCGGCCACCACCATCCCATGGTGGGCCAGCAGCCAGGCGCCGGGGTGAGCTGCGGCGGATGAGAATGCCTCTGCCAGTTCCGGTGAGCCGGGAGGAGCATAGGGCACCAGACGGATGTTTCCCACCTTCATCCGAAGGTAGGGCGTATAGTGCGGCACGCAGTCTTCCCGGGGTTCCGGCTCCAGGCAGGACCACAGGGTGGCGTAGGGACTGTGGATGTGAACCACTGCCCGGTCCTCCCGGCGGCGGTAGACCGCCAGGTGGAGCGGCAGCTCCTTGCTGGGCCGGCCCGCCACGACCTGTCCGGTTTCCAGATCCACACAGGCGAAATCCTGCGGGGTCAAGTTTCCAAAACAGGTGCCGCTCCCGGTGATGTACACGGCGTGCCCGAAGCGGAAGCTCAGATTTCCGGTGGCGCCGTTGGACAGACGGCGGGCGAAGAGCTGCCGGGCAATCCAGCAGGCGCACTCCAACGTTTCCGGAAGGGTACTCATGGGCGGTCCCCCCGGCCCATCAGCTTCTCAACCGCATTCCGGAGGGTGGTCTCTTCTCCCACGTTGCCGGGGAAAATCACATACGGGATGCCGGGGAAACGGCTCTCCGGGCCGGTTTCCCACACCGGGACGCCCGGCTCAATCTGACCCATGACCCGACCGTGGCGGATCTTCAGCGCTTTGGTGGCCACATCGCTGGAGGTGATACCGCCTTTGGCCACCAGATAAGCGGGAGAGACGGCCAGCTCTCCCACCAGCTTCTGTACGCCGTCGGAGATGGCCACTGAGCGGCGCAGAGCGGTTTCCGGGGTGTCGTCTTCCAGCCGAAGCTCCTGCCGGGCAGTAAAGCACACCGCGCACTTTCCGGCGGCAATGGCCTGTTCTTCCAGTTCAACGCAACGGTGTACCTCCTGCTCCAGGGCGGCCTCGCCGTCCAGGATCAGTTCGGAGTGAAAGGGGATGGCCACCGTACCCGGAAGCTCCAGAAGCCGCTTCAGCTGGGCTGTGGTCTTCTCAGTATGAGAGCCAACCACCACCAGGCCGCCCTCGGTTTGACCGGCAGGTCTCAGCTCCCGGTCGGTGAGCAGGTCTCTGGGTTCAATGCCCCCGAACACCCGGACGAAACTGGCCGCCGTCCGGAAGATGAAATTCTTTCCGGACCGGATTGCCCGGTTCAGAGCGGAGCAGAACACCGCCAGGTGTCCGTAGGAGGTGGCATTGACAATGATCCGCCGGGTCTGTCCGGCGGACATCAGCAGGGTGAAAATCCGCTCCACGTCCCCGGAAGCCAGCAGTTCCAGAGAGACGGACATCACGTCATCGGCGGATACGGCGCCCTGGGTCTTTTCCTGAATATAGTCCTTCAGGTTGCTGGCGGTGTAGCCGAAGGTGGCGTCCCGGGCAAATTCCGTTTCGGCGGCGGGAATGAGCCGGTCGCCGCTCTTCACATAGTGTACGTCTCCGATGGTATAGCGTCCGCCCTCCAGAAAGAAGGGAATCAGGATCTCTCCATCAAAGGAAAGACCTGCCTGCTCCAGGGTCTGACGCAGCACCTGGGTCTCCGTGGGGTAGTGCCCCCGGAGGGTGGAATCGCTGCGGCTGATGACCAGAAACTTCCGGCCTGCGGCGGCCTGGATCAGATTCCTTCCGATCTCCTCGTGGACCCGGATGGTCTCCGGTCTGGTAAAGCTCCTGGAATTGGTCAGCACGTAAAAGAGCCCCGCCGGCTCGGCAAATCCCTGCCGCAGACTGTCCACAGACCAGTCGGTGTAGACGGATACGTCGTGCACGCACTGGGTGCCGGTGGGGTCATCATCCAGGACCACCAGGGTGCAGTCCGATGTAATGCCTGGTTCCGAAGCGAGTTTTGCCAGCAGATCCGCCGGGGGCTGCGCAATGCGGTCTAAAATGTCTGCCTTCTGATAGGTGTCCACAGTAGTCATCTTCTCCTCCTATTGTTGTGTCATCCGCAGTGCGTCCAGGAAGAACTCGGGCTGGCCGAAATTGCCCGACTTCAGAACGAGCCTCAGATCGGGCGCCTGGGTGGGAATCAGCACCGGGACTCCCGGAGCGACGTTCTCCCCAATCCAGAAGCTCTGAAAACCCAGCGCCTGCATGACCGCCCCGGAGGTCTCCCCGCCGGCCACAATGAATTGGGTGAATCCAGCCTCCAGCGCCCGTTTCCCCAGGGCGGCGAAGCCCGCCTCCAGAGCAGCGGAAAAGCGCGTTTGCTCCGCTTTTGTATCACAGGGGTTCTGCGGTGCGCTGCGCACCAGGACGTCGGGCTGCTCCAGAACATGGAGCCAGATGTCGTCCAGACAGCCAGGGTCGGTCAGCAGCGTGTGGGGAGACAGGCAGAGCAGAGTTCCGCCCGATGCCTCGTAGCGCCGCAGCTGTTCCCGTGTGGCCACGGAGCAGCTGCCGGACAGGAGAAGACTCCTGCCCCGGACGGTTCTCCGGGGCAGGGCGGCTGCCCCGGCCAGGGATGCGCCGGATTGACGGGCCAGATGCTCCAGCAGGCCCGAGCCGCCGGTGAGAAGCGGAAGGTGGCCGAACTGGGCCGCGATCCGCTCCCCCTGGGCCGATGTCTCGTATTCCGGCACAAGATAAAAGTGGGGATGTTCCCGCTGGAGTGCCTCCAGCGCCTGCCTGACCCGGCCTTCCGGCCAGGTCAGCTTTTCGCCCTCCCATACCACACACGGGTATTTGCTCTGCGGTTTCATCAGTTCGGAAATCCGGGAATCCCACATGGGGTTCAGCGGGTGATCCCTCATGGAGCTCTCGGCCAGGGGCTGGCCGTTGACGTACAGGACACCGTCCCGGACGGTCCGGCCGTTGACCGGAAGGGAGGGGCACAGAAGTGTATAGGGAAGATTCAGCCGCTCCAGCGCCGCGTCTGCCACCGGGCCGATATTTCCCTTGGGGGTGGAGTCAAACGTGGAGCAGTATTTCAGGTAGAGGTGCTCCGCACCCTGCCTGCGCAGGAACGCTTCCGCCTGCCCGGTCAGGGCCACTGCCTCCTGCGGGGGGATGCTGCGGGTTTTCAGGGCCACCACCACGGCATCCGCGCCCGAAGGGAACGGCTGTGTCCCGGCAGAGGGGATGCCGTTGAGCAGAATGACCCGCAGTCCCTGACCGGCCAGAAAAGACGCCGCGTCGCTGGCGCCGGTGAAGTCATCCGCGATGCAGCCCAGCAGCAAGGTGTGTTTCGGTTCCATATCCCGCTTATTTGGACATGGCATCCACCATGGCCCGCACCCGCTCCACCGCCAGACGGGGGCTGGTGAGCACCGGCTTGGAGATCTCCTTCAGATAGGGCTCCATGATGTGCATGCTGCCCTGGGCCAGCACGATGACATCGTGACGGACCGCTGCCTCCCGGATGGCCTGGAGCACCAGCTGGTTGTGCTTTTCCTGGTCGTGTTCCTTCATCAGGATATCCAGCGCGCCGTCCACCAGCCAGGAGGTGACAGTCACGTTTTTTCCGGCCTTGGCGGCCATCTCCTCCACCAGCTCACAGCTGGGGGCCATGGTGGAGGCGACGGTTCCGATCACGGCGATTTTCTCGCCCAGGGACACGGCCTTTTCCGCCATGGGCTCGTCAATTTTGAGGTAGGGGATGGAGATCAGCTTCCGGGCGATGCTGCAAGCCTTGCCCACGGAAGAGCACTGATTCAGGATCATGCAGGCGCCCATGCCCTGGGCGATTCTGGCATAGGCGCAGACCCGCGCGGTGACGTCCGGAGTGATGGCGCCGTTCCGCTTGACCTCCGCCAGCAGGCTGTCGTCCACAATATTGATCATTTCCACGTCGGGGAGAATCTCCGCAAACAGCTCCTTCAGAGCCGCGAGGGTGACTTCGCTGGTGTGGATCACTGCTACTTTTTTCATGAGGACCAATCCTTTCTGAGTTGGAATGTGATACAACGTCCGGTTCAAGAGGTTTGTTTTCCTGGAAACGGCACGATACCCGGCAAAGAGACGGGATAACGTCGCCTTACCGGGCATGTGCCTGCTGCCGTTTGAGTTGCAAAGGGAAAGATCGCCCGCTATGGAAACGATTACTGGTTAACCTTCTCTGCGCACGCCGGAGATTCTCAGTTCCTTCTCCTCAATTGCATTCATGTTGATGAACGCGGTGGCAATAATACCAATTGTGCTCAAAGTGGCAATTACGATATAAACCCAGTTGTATCCGGCCAGATTGGAAACCTGCGCAAATACCAGCACTCCGCAGCATCCGATGATCTGCGCCATGGCGTGGATGATCGGATAGGCCCGGGAGAAGGAATACCGGCCCCACATTTTGGAGATCAGGGATACCATGAAGTTTGCGGAACCGCCCAGGGTTACACCAGTAAAGCCAATGGCGATCAGAACCGTGATTGTGCTGGGGATGATGTTCAGAACGCAGGAGATGACTGCCAGAAGGTGGGTGACAATGGTGGCTTTTTTGGGGCCGATCATCTGATCCAGCCAACCGATGAACGCGCTACCGAAGCAGGCGGTGATTGCGGCGACCAGCATCATATTTGTGGCTTGGTCAGGGTTGTATCCGGATGCCATCAGACGGGGGATCATCTGAGACATGGAGCCATTGGAGAACAGCTGCAGGAAACCGCAGGTCAGTATGACCAGCCAGGTCTCGCGGGTAGTGAGCATCAGCTTGGCATTCCAGATGCTCTCATCCACTTTCTTCTGGGTTTCTGCCATCATTGCCTGAACCTTTTCGGTGCTGGAGCTTCTGTCGTTGTCGGGGTAGCAGCCGCACTGCTCAGGATAATCTTTGATAAACAGGACGGCGACGATAACCGCAACAGCGCTGATGGCGGCAAAGATTCCATAGACAGCGGAAAAGCTCAGATGGGCCTGATTCATCAGGAGTGCATACATCTTGGGGCCAAGGCCGGAGCCCAAGGGCAAACCGATGGTGGTAAGGCCCATGACAATGCCGCGCTTCTGGGGGAACCAGTTTGCAGTAATGGTGTTATTGAGCTGCTGAGCCCAGGTAATATTGATCATGGTGACCAGGAACAGAATGACAACGTACATCCAGAACTGGGTGGTCTTTGGCAGGGCAAGCAGAGCAATGGTGTAGATCACGCCGTAAATAACAGCCATCCATTTGGGGCTGAATTTACGCATGGCCTGGCCGCCGAACAGGATGAAGATGACCGTCACCCAGCCGAACACCGTGTTCAAAGAAACCATGGTGGTGTAGTTCCACCCAAACTCCTCTGCAAGAGAAGATGCGGCCATGTTCAGCAGGGCGTCCTTACTGGCAGTGACAATAAAGTAAGTCAGGATACAGTATAAGATGACAATCCAGCCGCGCAGGCCGAAATTCATATTGGATTTTTTCGTGTTCATAAGAATTGCCCCCTCTCACTTATCTTCAGTCTTCGTCCATCGGCTTGTCGTGATATTCGCGATACAGCGGCGGCAAAATCACAGAGAAACGTTCGATTTCCTGCGTGTTGTGGACCATGTTCAGGAACAGTGCATGGTCATCAGGGCACTTGGAGTCCGTCATGCGGACGGGAGTGCCGTTTTCCAGGCGCCAGCCGATCCAGTTGCACTGGCGCATCTCAATGCCGCCGCCGGGATGAGGCCTGGTGAAGTTCGCATTCATTTTCCAGTGCGAACCATTCTCGTTCTTTACCAGAGCATTGCAGTAATTGTAGACGCAGCCGGCTTTCGCAAGCCGCTCCTGATCTTCCTTGGACAGGCCAATGTCGTCTGCGGTGAGCGCGTAGCGGAAAGTCTTGCTGGGCTTAGCGCCCCAGCCCATATCATGGGATTCCGAGAAATACATGCAGGGCTTGCCTTCTGCGTCTTTGATATAGCCCCAGTCCTCATGATCGGGAGGACACCAGATCTTGTACTTCAGATTGCCGCAACCCTCGGGGGCCCCCTTGGTCTTCACTGCCAGCCACTGATACCACCAGCGGACCATATCCATGGTCAGATGGGGGAAATAGGCATAATGGGTGTTGTAAGACGAACCGTCCGGATAAATGCAGTAGCCGGTGGAGGCATCTCCTTGGTCGTCGTTCAGCAGGTCCAGAATTCTGTCGGGAGGAATCGCGGCGCTGCAGGGGATCGGGAAAGTTTGAAAAATCTGACGATAGGTGGGCAGCATTTGGTTGAGCGGGATGTCGTAGTACTTGGAATAGCGGATTTTGCGCTCCTCCTCAGTCAGAGGCTTTACGGGGTACGGCCACTTGGGTAAATTCATACAGTTCTCTCCTTTTCAATATTGTCTGCAGTTGTGTCTGACGTTTCGCATCATGATGGAAATGTGTCTGGACCGGAACGGGAGCTTGTGCATTTGAGTTCCTGAATGGACATGCGTTGAAAACGTGAAAATCAGCCGCGCAATCTGATCTGCGTTTTACACAATGCCCAGGCTCCTGCAGTTCGGATTTATGTCACAATTATAAAATCCGGTCCGGGGCTGCGCTATTTGTTTTCTGCGCTTTCCGCTTTGCGTTTTCTGCGCAGATCGGCTGCGGGGCGGGGCAGTTCCGGCTCAAATGTCAAAATCGGATAAATCATTCTGCCCTTTCTCCGGCTGGGGGCAATGCCTTGTTGACAAAAGACTCAGGGATCGGTATTTTGAATGTGTGGGTTTTGGGTACTTTGGACAGCCGGGTGCAGGAACGGAGGGATGAAAGATGATAAGCGGTGAATTGTTTATGGATGTTCTGCTCTCCCCGGAAGAGGAAAATCACTGTGGGACGGAGGGCGAACTGCTCTATGTCCTGGAGGGGACGCTGCATGTGTCGCTCCCTCAGCGTGCTTTGACACTGAGCCCGGAGGACATCTTCTATATCACGCCGGGACTGATTTATGCCCTGCACAGCGGCGCTCAGGATACGCTTCTCTGCCGTTTTACCATTGACCCCGCGTTCCTGTCCCAGAACGGGAGACATCTCTCTCTGTGGTGCAGTTCCCAGGATGATCCGGACGCATCCTCCTACGCAGAATTGCGCAGGACCTTGCGGACACTGCTTTCAACCAAAGGGAAGCCCGATCTGTATTACGCCAGAATGAGTGCATTCTACCATCTGCTGGACCACCTCCTGGCCTATCACACCGTTGCCGCGGAGCAGACGGACAACGCCCAGGACCGGCTGATGCTCATCCGGCAATATGTGGAGCAGAATTACAAGAACAAGATCAGCCTGCAGGATCTGAGCAGAATGCTGCACTATTCTCCCGCCCACCTCTCACGCCTGATCAAACGGTATCTGGGCACCACATTCACCGGGTATGTCCACAATGTCCGGCTTCATCACGTGACGGAGCAGCTGAAAAATACCTCCCGGCAGATCACCGAGATCGCGCTGGACTGCGGGTTTATGTCCATCTCTGCCCTGAACAAAGTGTTTCAGCAGAAATACAACTGCTCCCCTTCCGCATACCGGCAGAGCCATGCGGTGCAGAAGGACATCGATCAGGAGGCGGAAAAGCGGCTGCTCATCCACCTGGGGGAACTGGAGCCGGATGATGTGATGTCCATGCGGAGCGAGCAGACGCTGCGGGTGGACCGGAGCGCCCCGGCCACACCCCTCAAACCGATCTGGAATTTCGCGGCCAATGCCGGCAGCTTTGCTGTGTACTGTCTGGGACCCACGATAAAACGTTCAGTTTTATGTACGACCTGGGCATGCGCCACATCCGTTTTTCCCACCTGTTGGACCGGCGGATTATTCAGCCGATGGAGCGGGGACAGACGCAATATATGTTCGCCGCGGAGATCGGAGAGTCCATTTACGAGCTGACGGAGAGCAGCATGGCGCCCTTTTTCCGGCTGGAGAGCTGGCACGTCTATTGCCAGGAGGCAGAGCAAAATCCGGACTGCCTGCAGCTCTCGTCTCTGGGCGAATACATGGACGCGATGCGCCAGTTCATCGCCCATCTGGGAAGCTTTGACTTTCAGCCGGCGCTGACCGGAAAGTGGATCTTCGAGCTGTGGGAGCCAGATGCCCAATTTCTCAACGAAGATTACTTTTCCCTCTACCGCATGCTGCAGGAAATGATTTCGGCGGTCCTGCCCAATGCGTCCCTGGGCGGCAGCGGCGCCAGGGTGGGCCACCGGGCAAACAGTGAGCGGCAGCTGGTCTGTCCCTGGGAGCAGCACGGTGTCCGTCCGGATTTTTATTCCGTCAGCTTTTACCCCTATACGGAAGATGAAAATCACCACGGGAAATACAGCTCGGACCAGGACGCGCTGGCAAAGACCCTGGACCAGCTGCGGGCGGTGATCCCGTCAGACAGCGCGCCGGTCTACGTCACCGAGTGGGGCCCGTTTCTCTCCAACAACTACTTCAACGACAGCCTGTGGCGGGCCAGCTATACCATACGGGCCATGAGCAGCTGCATCGGGAAGGCGGATGCGCTCATTGCCACCATGTTTTTCGATTCTCAGAACAAAAGCGGCACCATTTTGCCGCTGCGGGGAGAGCCGGGGCTTCTGACCAACATTGCCCTGCTGCGCAAGCCGGTTTATTTCGCGCTGCGCTCCCTGCGCACCATGAGCTCCAACCTTTTGCTCAATGAGCCGGGCTGTATGGTAGCTTCCAACGGCTTTAACCGCTTCCAGCTGGTCCTTTACCATTATCAGCACTTCAACAGTGCATTCTACCACGTAAAGGACGAAAAGCAGATCCTGCCCGGTTCTTTGAGTCTCTATCTGCAGGATGTGGGGAACCGCAGCTTTACCATTGAATTGACCGGTGTGGAAGAGGGAACCTACAAGGTGGAGCTCTACCGGGTGACCAAAGCACGTTCCTCCATTCTGGACCGGTGGATTGAGAACGATTGTTTTCCCTATAATGGGAAATCGAGACTGCTGTCCATGATCCTCAATGCCAACATCGATGCGCACCTTCAGTCTGTTTCCACCGTACGCAACACGCTGAAACTCAACTATATTCTCCAGCCCTCGGAGGTGTACAGCATCAGCATCACAAAGATGTAACGGCAGAAAAACACCAGCCGATCCCTGTTTCCCAAACAGGTTCGGCTGGTGTTTTTCTCCCACAGTGACCCAAGGTCAGGCGGAGAGGGGTGCAGGTGGTTTTTCCCGGTATAATACCAGGGGCAGCTGCACACAGAACGTATTGATTCCATCCGCGCTCTCTGCCCAGATTTTTCCCCTGTGTTCTGTGACGATGGCCTGGGCGATGGACAGGCCCAGACCAAAGCTGCCGTCCCGGCTGCGGGCCTGATCCGTCCGGTAGAACCGCTTGAAAATATCCTGGAGCTGCTGGCGGGAGAGCGGGGCGCCGGGATTGGAAACCGTGAGCAGGCAGTGGCCGTGGTGGTGCTGACGCAGACGCACGACGGTCTCCCCGCCTGGCGCGGAATATTTTTGCGCATTGTCCAGGAGAATTTCCACCACCTCCTCCAGGTGGGATGCGCTGCCATGGACAAAAAGATCCGGCTGGATCTGGCTGGTGAGGGTCAGGCCCTTTTCAAAGAACACGGCGTCGAAGGGAAGAATGGCCTGGGTGGTGAGATCGCTCAGGTCGCAGAGAGAACGGGCTGTGCTGACCTGCCCGTTGTCCACCCGGGCCAGTTCCAGCAGCCGCTCCACCAGGCCCCGCATCTGCCGGGACATGGTGAGAATGCTGGCGGAAAACTGGGATTTGGCCGCCGCGTCGTACTCCTCACTGCGCAGCAGCTCCGCATTGGTCATGATCACCGTCAGAGGGGTTTTCAGCTCGTGGGAGGCGTCGGCCACAAACTGCCGCTGCTGCCGCCAGGCCTGATCCACCGGGCGCACGGCCCAGCGGGCCAGCAGCAGGCTGATGAACAGAAATGCCAGAAAGCTGATGGCGCCGATGAGGATGCAGGTGCGCATCAGACTGTCCAGGGTGGCCAGCTCGCTGGACATGTCGGCAAAGACGATGCGGTGGGAGACCGGTGTGGACACGGTGCAGAAACGCAGGTTGTAGGAGGGCAGGGTGCCGGTGTGTTTTCCGGAGGCCAGGGAGGTGTCCGCCAGCCGCTGGAGAAAGTCCACATCAGACAGATCGTAGTAGCCTCCTGCCGCGGCCAACTCACCCCGGCTGTCCACTTCCAGAATGAAATAGGGGAGGCGGAGTTCATCCCGGTTTTCCCCGGGGATGACCAGCTGGAACGGAGAGGCTGCGATATCCTGCATCATGCTGATGCTCTCCGCCTCCAGATTGAGCTGGGTGAACCGATAGACCAGGCCGAAGATCACGCACAGCATGGCGGTGACGATGGCCATGTTGATGACGACGAATTTCAGCTTCAGTTTTTTCAGCATGGCTGAGCCACCTCCAGATGATAGCCCAGTTTCCGGATTGCCTCAATGCGGATGTCGGAGCCGATGCTGGCCAGCTTCTTGCGCAGAAAGCCCACGTAGACCTCCACGTGATTTTCCACCGCGTTGGAGTCATAACCCCACACCCTGGCCAGGATGGCCTCTTTGGAGAGGTTGCGCTCCCCGGACTGGAGCAGACAGCGCATCACGTCAAACTCCTTGGCGGACAGGCGCACGGTGCGGCTGCCGCAGATCAGCATGCCGGTGGAGAGATCCAGACTGGTGTTGCCAAAGCTCAGCTCATCCACCTGGGAGCCCTGCCGGCGCAGCAGCGCATTGATGCATGCCAGCAGTTCCCGGGTATCGAAGGGCTTGGTGAGGTAATAGTCCGCCCCTGCGTTGAGCCCTTCGATGCGGTCTTCCAGGCCGGAACGGGCGGTGAGCATGAGAATGGGCACGCCGAGATGTTTGGCGCGCACCTGGCGGGCCAGTTCAAAGCCGTTCATTTTGGGCATCATCACATCCAGAATCAGCAGATCATAGACCCCCAGCAGTGCGTATTCCTCACCGGCCTCCCCGTCATAGGCCACCTCCACCTCAAAGCCCTTCTTCTCCAGCATGGTTTTCAGGGAATCGGCCAGAAGCCGCTCATCTTCCACAATCAGGATCCGCATCAGACACACTCCTTCCGGACGCGGGCAACGGCCAGCCCGTTCTCCGCCTCGTTTTTATTATAGTAACGCGCTACGCTGAAAGAAAGCTGAAAAACACAGCGTTCACAATTCTTTTACAGCTTGGGCGGAAATCTTCATGATGTGTTCAGCTTTTTGCGTTATGGTAATAGCAGACAAGCCGGACAGTACAATGCCATGTCCGGTCGGAGCCGATGCCGCGGCAAACGCTGCGGATAAGCCGACGGCTCCCGGACGGTCAGATTCCGTGCTGAGCGGTTGACAATGAAATCACAAATGGGTGGGCGCAGTCCGGTTCTTCGGGCTGCGCCCACAGCAGACATGGGATGATCCTGACGGAAGAGCTTGCACCCGTGTGGAGAGAGAAGGGAGCGCACTTACAGAAAGGAGATACTCATGCGGCTGCTGATTGCAGATGACGAGATGGAAATCGCGCGGGTTCTGAAGACCGTGCTGGAGCGGCAGAACTATGCCGTGGACATTGTGGACAACGGAACGGATGCGCTGGACTACGCCGGCAGCGGTGATTATGACGGCATCATTCTGGATGTGATGATGCCGGGGTTGGACGGCCTGGAGGTGCTGCGCCGCCTGCGCGATGCCGGCTCGTCGGTTCCGGTGCTGATCCTGACGGCGCGGGGCGAACTGGAAGACCGGGTGAAGGGCCTGGATGCCGGTGCGGACGACTATCTGCCCAAGCCCTTTGCCATTACGGAGCTGCTGGCCCGGGTGCGGGCCCTGCTGCGCCGGAAAGAGAGCTACACGCCGGACGTGATCAGCCTGGGAGACCTGAATCTGGACTGCGGGGCATTTCAGCTGTATCGCTCGGGCAGCCGGCGGATTCAGCTGGGCGGGAAGGAGTTCCAGCTGCTGGAGTGCCTGATGCGCAACCCAAAGCGGGTTTTCTCTGCGGAGGAGCTGATTGAGCGGATCTGGGGCTGGAACAGCGAGGTCCAGACCAGCGTGGTCTGGTCGAACATCACCCATCTGCGTCGGAAACTGGAGGCGCTGGGCTCCCGGGTGACAATCCGATGCGTGCGGGGAGCGGGTTACTGTATGGAATGTGCCGGCTGAACGGGAGGCTGGGCACGGGAAAAGGACCAGCAAACTGCTGGGGAAAAACAGAACAAAGGCCGGAGTACTCTGAACGGGTACCCCGGCCTTTGCCTTGCCGGCTCCTGCGTCTCCGGCAGGGAAGAACACATCATGCAGTCTTGATAGAGAAAGAGAAGAAGAGGAGGATAGGAAACGCAGTTCGCTTTGTATGTCAACCCGGGATGCAGGTATCCGGGATGGGTCAAGCATACACCCGAACGCTGAAATGAGGCCAAAAGAACCGATGGAAAAAGTGTGAACTTTTATGGAAATGACTGGATGAAAAGTTCAGAAATCCGACATGGAGTTTTTTAGGTTGATTTTAGGCAGGCACCGTAAAATACCGCACAACGGACGGGGTCCCCGCCCGGGATGAAAAAGAAAAGATCCTATGAAATTTGGAGGTAGAACAAAATGAAACATCTGACGGTGAAAAAACGGCTGGGCGCAACTGCCCTTGTCTTGTCCCTTGCCCTGTGCGGCGGCCTGCTGGCCGGCTGCTCCACCCAGACGACGCAGGAGTCGGAAGAGCCCAGTGAAGAGATCCAGGAGTCGGAGGAGCCCTCCGCCCCGGCGAATGAAGATGCGATCGGACAGGTGACCGGTGTGAGCGAAGACGGCGTGATCAGCCTGGAGTATTATGAGGCGGCGGAGCCGGTGGAGGACTATGCCGCGCTGGATCCGGCCACCCTGACCGATGCCGGAGAGTCCGGCGAAGTGACCCCGGACAGCGACGCGCGCTACTATGTGGTGGACGGCGGCGCCCTGGCGGATGCGGCGGCGGAAGATGTGACTGCCGGGAGTATGATCGCCGTCACGGCCGGAGAGGACGGTGTGCAGGAGATTATCCTTCTCACGGACGGTGCGGCGCAGAGCGGGGAAGCCTCCGTGTCCCAGGTCACCGCTGTGGGTGAGGACGGCAGCCTGACCGTATCCCAGTATCAGCGCAAGGCGGATGCCGAAGACGGGGCGATCACGGATTACGCTGCGGTGGACCTGGAGCAGTACGAGGACACCGGCGTCAGCCGGGAGCTGACCATCTCCGATACCGCCATCATTCAGGTCGCGGAGAACGGCACCCTGAGCGACGCCCTGGCGGAGGACATCGCCGTGGGCGACATGCTGATTGTGTATACAGATGACACAGGGACGCAGGTGGTCGTGATCTATCCTGCAGAGCCTGCCGCAGAATAAGAATCGGAACAGAAAGCTGCAAAACGGAGCCAATCAGGCTCCGTTTTGCGGCTTTTATGGCTCTGGGAAATAGGATTTTTTCATCCGATGCAGTTCCTTGAGGGCGCGCACGCCCCGCTCCCCCAGGGAGCGGGTGACGGCAATGACCAGCGCGTCCAGCAGGGCGGCGGGGGCGGTCATGGAGTGGTACTCCTTCTCCGTGCCCCGGTAGGCGAACAGAGTGATGTCCGCCTGTTCCTCCCGGGGCAGACAGGTGCGGCTGACGAAGGCCAGGGTCTGATATCCGGATGTCTTTTTCTGCTCCAGGAGCACCCGGCCCTCCCGGGAGAGCTTGGAGAGGCTGAACAGGATGACCAGGTCCTGCGCCCCGGCCTGGACCAGTCCCTCCAGCAGCTCAGAGCCGCCCGAGGGCAGCAGGGAGACATTGAGCCCCAGCCGGCGCAGCCGGAAACAGAGCAGCTGAGCCAGGGAGGCGGAGGCGTTTTTTCCGTGGATCAGGATCCGGCCAGCGGAACAGATGCGGTCCACGGCCCGTTGGAATTCCTCCGAATCCAGCTGCCGGATGGTCCGCTCCAGATAGTCCCGCTGCCGCTCCAGCCAGCCGGCAGGGGTGAAATCCTCCTCCTGCTGAAGGGTGGCGGCCATTTTCACCACCGGCCCGGAGGACTGTTCCAGGACCATGGATTTGAGTGCTTTGAAGTCGGCGCAGCCCACATGGCGGGCGAAGCGGGACACCGTGGCGTCGGAGACACCCAGGGTCTGGGCCAGCTGGCCGATGGAGGAGAAGAGGAAGGCATCGGTATTGGTGTTGATATAATCCAGAATTTTCTGTTCCGTCCGGGTCAGTTCCCCGGGGGAGATGGACAGCCGCATGACCATGGCAAAAACCTCAAGACAAAATAGTTTGCAGGACAGGGTGGAGCAGGCCGTTGGAGGCCAGGAGAGGGCCGCCGCGGAGCAGGGACAGGGGGCTGCCGTCCGGCGCGGTCACCGCGCCGCCGGCCTCCTGCACGATGACAAGCCCTGCGGCATAGTCCCAGGGCTGGAGAAACAGCTCCAGATAGCCGTCGGTCCGGCCGCAGGCCACCCAGCACAGGTCCAGGGAGGCGCAGCCGGTGCGGCGGATGTCCTGGCAGGCTTCGTAGAGGGCCCGCATCTGGACAAAGGTTTGTTCCGCCAGCTCACGGTGCCCGGGCACCGTGCCCACCGCCATCAGACACTGCTCCGGTCGGGCGGCCGGGCTGACGTGGATGGGACTGCCGTTGCGGAAGGCGCCCTGCCCCCGCTGGGCGGTGAAGCACTCCCCGGTGTAGGGCTGGTACACCACGCCGAAGGTGACCTGCCCGTCCTCGGCCAGAGCCAGGGAGACGGCGCTGTGCTGAAAGTCGTGGATCAGGTTGGTGGTGCCGTCCACAGGGTCCAGAATCCAGAAGGGCCGGGCGGGATCGATGGCGGAGTTGTCCTGTTCCTCGCCCATGAACTGGACCTGGGGCGCCAACACGTTCAGACGGTCCCGCAGGGCCGTCTGAACGGAGAGATCAATATTGGTGACGTAGTCGGTGGCGCTTTTGCTGCGGATGTCCCGCAGCGCCTCATGATCGGTGAGGAGGGCCCCGGCCTCCTGCACAGCCTGGATCACCTGGCTGCGCAGCGTATTGTGGAGCAGGCTCATGCGCTCACCTCCTGGGTCAGAATGGAGACATAGTTTCCGCCCAGAGCGTGGATCTCCTTCAGGGAGCGCTTGAGCAGGCAGGCGGTGCGCACCTGGAAGACCGCGTAATCCGAGAGCCGGATCTCGTAGCGGCCCGCTTTCATCTCCTCATAGAGGTCCCGGACGGTGTCGCAGCTGCGCTCAAACACGGTGGAGACGCAGCCATACTGCACCGCCTGGTGGGTATCGCTGCCGGATACCACGGGGATACCCAGCTTCCGGCCCAGCTCGCAGGTCAGCGCCTGCGTCCGCTCCCGGTCCAGGGCCAGATCCTTTCCGTTCAGATCCAGGAAGGCCAGCCGGCGCAGCTGTTCCTCCGGCTGCTCCGGCACATGGCCGGGGGCCCGGAAGGGATGGCCGCAGCCCACCAGCACAGGATACTGTTCAAACAGATCCATCAGCTGGGCAAAGGGGAGAAACTGGCCCGGCTGTTTATGGGGCTCCAGCCTCCGGTTCAGCTCCAGGATGGCCTCCAGCGGCCCGATGGACAGGATGTGCCCGCCCTCCGCCACGTCCGTCTCCATGCCGGGGAACACCCGCAGACCGTTTTCCAGCTCCAGTGTGTCCCCCACCCGCCGGCTCACGCCGGCCAGATAGCGGTAGAGGTCCTCAAATTGGAGGGTGTTGAAATGCTCGGTGAGACACAGGGCGTCCAGCCCGGACCGTTTGGCCTCGCCGAACAGCCAGTCGGTATAGGCTGTGGAGAAAGGCAGCTTTTTCGCCAGTTTTCCGTGGGTGTGAAAGTCAAGACGCAACGCAGGAACCTTCTTTCTAAACTAAATCAGTGTGGACAGGAGAACCGAGACCGCCACCACCAGCCCGGAGATGGCCAGGAACAGCCAGTCGTTGTAGGAGACCCTCAGGGCGGACAGGCGGATCTTCTTCACGGCCTTGTTGACAGCGGCATAGCGGTATCCCCGCAGCTCCAGCGCCTCTACGGTGGTGCGGGAGCGTTTGGCGGTGTTGAGCATCAGCGGGTAGAAGGACTGCATGATGATCTTCACCTGGTAGATCAGATACCGGACCTTGCCGGGAAAGGTGTCGTGGGCGGGGGGATTGCCCCGCAGACGGTAGGACAGCAGGACGTTCTGGAACTCCTCCATGAGCATGGGGAGCATCCGGTAGGCGTAGGAGATGGAAAAGCTCAGCCGTTCCGGGCAGCCGTACCACATCAGACCGTTGGACAGCTTGTCCGGGTCCAGACCGGAGAACACGGTGATGGAAGCCAGGGAGATGGTGGCCACCTTCAGCGTGAGAATCAGCAGAGGGGCGATGGCGGAGGCGTCCCCGCCGAAGAACAGGGTGACCAGGAACAGATAGCCCGTCTGGGCAAAGACGCCCAGGGCGAAGAGAAACAGCACCAGCCCGGCCACCCGGGCCAGGATGGTGGTGACCATCACCAGCAGGAAGCAGCCCAGCAGAAAGGGGATGTCGTTGACAAACCAGGGGATCAGGCCGAAGAACAGATACCAGGCCAGCAGGATGCGGGGGTCCAGCCCGGCGATGACGGTGTCGTCGTTGCCGTAGGCGTTTTTCAGCACCTGGTTGCGGAGAAAGTCCATGGAGAATTTGTCCAGAATGTTTTCGGACAGTTTTTGCATCAGCTTGCTCATAGGGAGACCTCCCGGAAACAGTCCACGAATTCATCGATGGTATAGCACAGCGCGGCGGGGTCCAGCCGCTGTCCCATGGTGAAGATTTCCGGCGGGCGGATGCCCACCAGGGATGTGACCTCGTGGTCGCCGAACACCTCGTCCCGGGTGCCGTCGGCCACCACCTGGCCGCCCCGCAGCACGATGATCCGCTCCGCCCACTGGCACACCAGCTGCATATCATGGGTGGCGATGACCGCAGTCTGGATGATGTCCTTCATGTCGTCCAGCACTGCCATGATCTCCCGGCGGGTGGCGATGTCCAGATTGGCGGTGGGCTCGTCCAGCAGCAGGATGCCGGGATTCAGCGCCACGCCGATGGCCAGGCTGGCCCGGCGCATCTGCCCGCCGGACATGAGCCGCCCGTCCCGGTCCTGGAGCTCGCTGAGCCGGAATCGCGCCAGCAGCGCGTCGGTGCGCTCCTGCCAGCCCTCTCTGCCCCGCACCTGCATGGCATAGGCGATGTCGGAGCGGATGGAGTCCTTGATGAACATCTCCTCCGGGTTCTGATACACCAGGGAGATCTGGCGGGACAGATCCTCCGCCTTTTTCTCGCCGATGGGCTCCCCGAACAGCTCCACCCTGCCCTGAGCGGGCTTCAGCAGGCCCACCATCAGCTTCATCAGGGTGGATTTACCGGCCCCGTTGGAGCCGATGAGCGCCACCTTTTCCCCTTTGTGAATCTCCAGGTTCAGATTCTGGAACACGGTGTGGGGTTCTCCCTTCACCGAGCGGTAGGAGAGGCTGACGTCCTGGAAGGAGACGGCGGCCCCGCCGCCGGGCGCCTCCGGAACAGGACGGGGCGACGGGGTGTAGCGCAGGGCGGAGAAGGCCTCCAGCCCGTCGCCCACCGTGACAGGGAGGGGGCCGGAGCCGGACAGGAGCCCGTCCCGGCGCATCCGGTGGGCCGCCTGGGTGACCTGGGGCGGGAAGATATTGCACTCCTCCAGCTCATCCACCCGCTGCAGGGCCTGGCTGGTGGGCAGCATCCAGCGCACCTGGCCGTCCTTCATCAGCATCACGTGCTTGCAGTAGTCGGCAATGTACTCCGTGTGATGTTCAATCACCACAATGGTCTTGCCGTGGTGTTCATTCAGATCCCGCAGTACCTCATAGATCCGGTCTGCGTGCATGGGGTCCAACTGGGCGATGGGCTCGTCCAGGATGAGAAGATCCGGCCGGAGGGACAGGGCGCCGGCCAGTGCCAGCAGATGGGTCTGGCCGCCGGACAGCTGCCAGACATATTCCCCCTCCCGGTCCTCCAGACCGCACAGCCGCAGCGCGGCCCTGCCCCGGTCCAGGTAGTCCGGGAAGGCGTAGTTCAGGCAGGAGTAGGAGGCGTCGTCCAGCACTGTGGGGCGGACGATCTGATTTTCAAAGTCCTGGTAGACATAACCCACTTTCCGGGCCAGTTCGCCCACATCGCTCTCCAGCGTATTGACGCCGTCCACCAGGACCGTTCCCTGGAAGGTTCCGGTGATGAAATGGGGAATCAGCCCGTTGAGTACCTTGCACAAAGTGGATTTCCCGCAGCCGTTGTTGCCAATGACTGCGAGAAAATCACCCTTTTCGATGTTCAGAGAGATGTTGTGCAGGGTGGGCTGAGCGGCGCCTGGATAGGTATAGGTCAGGCCGTCGATCTCAACCGCGTTCATCTCAGTTCACCGCGGCCTTCTTTTCCCCGGCCCGGCGCATCACCAGCAGCACGGCGATGACCACGATGGCGGCCACCACGATGCCGATGGCCATGGCGGTGCCGCTCTCCGCCCACTCGGCCTCCCAGTCGATGAGGGCGGTGCCGGCGGTGGCCAGCAGCTCAGCCACGATGGCGCACACAAAGCCGATGACGCACACCAGAATGGCCTTGGGGCTGATGCCGCTCACGGCGCTGTCCCGGGTGCGGGGAGCCATGCCGATCAGCGGCTCGATCTTGCCGTACAGCTTGGGAACCAGGTACAGGGTGGGCAGCAGGGCAAAGAGGATGCCGGAGAAGAGCAGGTCGTTGAGGAAGGCGAAGCCCTCGGTGGCGAAGACGCTCTCAGGCAGGCCGGCCACGGCCTCAAAGTCCTCCACAGCCAGCTGGACCTTCAGAATGTCCACCACGGTGCCCATCAGCAGCTGGGCGGCGGTGCCCACAAAGGCGGCCACGCCCACCATGGCGCGGTTCTTCGGATCTCTCACCAGCCGGCCGGCGATGTACACGCCGATGGTGACGGTGAGGAACTTCTCCAGCTCACCCAGGCCGCCGAACTGGCCCAGCATGATCTCGCTGAACACCAGCTCACCGGTGGCCGCGCCCAGAGCCGCGGACAGAGGATCAAACAGCATGGACAGGGTCAGGGGAATGAACAGAAAATACTCCACAGAGAATTCCACGATGCCCACCTGAAAGCTGGGGATCAGTTCGGTGAACAGGGTGGCCAGCCCGTACAGGGACATGGACAGTACAAAAATCATCAGCTTCTGAGACTGGGTCGCGCTTTGCTTTTGCATAGAACTCATGACGTTCTCCTCCCAATGTTTTGCTGTGCTTTGGATCAGCACAGGCCCAGTGTACCAATCGAATGTAAATGAATCTTGCAGAGAAATGTAAAATGTAATTTAATTTTCATGTCGCGGGGGAAATGAAAGTTTTCTTTTCTGCAAGGGGGAGGAGGGCCGGCCGGGGTTTTCACGCAGCGGGGAATGTGGTATGCTGAGAGCGAACATCATGTCCCCGCGCCGGCGGCGCGGGAGAAGCTGGAGGAAGCCATGAAGTATGTTGCCCGCATTCGTTCTGCCTTTTCATCGAAATTCGGAATCCCCCGCCAGGCGGGACTGGTTCAGGAGCTGAAGGCCCGGGTGATATTGGAGCCGGAGTTCCGCAGCCCGGAGGCGCTGCGGGGCATTGAGGGCTTTTCCCACCTGTGGCTTATCTGGGAATTTTCTCAGAACAAGCGGGACAGCTGGTCGCCCACGGTGCGTCCGCCCAGGCTGGGGGGGAATGTCCGGATGGGGGTGTTTGCCACCCGCTCGCCGTTCCGGCCCAATCCCATCGGGCTGTCCTGCGTCCGGCTGGACCGGGTGGAGTGGGACGGCCCGGAGGGACCGGTGCTCCATGTGTCCGGCGCGGATCTGATGGACGGCACGCCCATCTATGACATCAAGCCCTATGTCCCCTATACGGATTGTCACCCGGATGCGGCGGAGGGTTTTGCGCCTGCGGACACGTCCCGGCTGCTGAAGGTGGAGATTCCGGAGGAGATGCTGGTCCACATCCCGGAAGAGGACCGGGCGGCCCTGCGGGGGGTGCTGGAACAGGATCCCAGACCGGCCTATCAACGGGACCCGGAGCGGGTGTACGGCTTCGGTTTTGCCGGAATGGAGGTGCGTTTTACGGTCCGCAACGGGGTGCTGCAGGTGGTTGGTGTGAGTCCGGAACAGCCGCAGTAGACGCTACGGGCGCTGCCATGCGGCGAGAAAAGAGTCCGGCTTCCCCGTTTACAGAAACACGGGATGCCCCGGAAACACCGCAGAGCCGAATGGAATGTGTCCATGGTACGATTGGTGCGATTGATACAGGCATCTTACCACAGAAGGGAACAAAAGGAAAGCAGTTGACACAAATCTGGGGAACACACAGCACACAGGCATGGGAAAACCTGCTGAGACAGGAAAAGCGGAGGATTGCGCTTTGACAATCCTCCGCTTTTTTGCATGTAAAACGGAAATGCTCTGGATGACGGGAACAGACCGGGGTTATCGCTGTTCCAGAGGAGTGTAGGGCAGGTCCGGGCACACGGCCTTGTAAGCCGGGCGGATGATCCGGCCGGAGGAGGCGAAGACCTCCTCAATCCGGTGGGCACACCAGCCCACCACCCGGGCGATGGCGAACAGCGGAGTGTACAGTTCCGGGGGAATGCCCATCATCTTGTAGACCAGTCCGGAGTAGAAGTCCACGTTGGCGCAGATGACCTTGTTCTGACCGGTGACCCGGTGGAAGAGCTCCGGCGTGATCCGCTCCACCAGTTCGAACAGCTCGAACTCCCGGAGCATATCCTTCTTCTCCGCCACCCGGCGGGCAAAGCGCTTGAGCAGCACGGCTCTGGGGTCGGACAGGGAGTAGATGGCGTGGCCCATGCCGTAGATCAGGCCGGACTTGTCCCCGGCCTGCCGGCGCAGCAGCTGCTCCAGATAGGCGGCCACTTCCGCCTCATCGGACCAGTCCGAGACATTTTCTTCGATATAGCCGAACATCTCCATAACCTTTTTGTTGGCGCCGCCGTGCCGGGGGCCCTTCAGGGAACCCACTGCCGCAGCGATGGCGGAGTAGATGTCGGTGCCGGAGGAGGAGAGCACCCGGCAGGTGAAGGCGGAGTTGTTGCCGCCGCCGTGCTCCATATGAAGCACCAGGCACAGATCCAGAAGCCGCGCCTCGTCTGGGGTGTACTGATTGTCGTGGCGCACGGAGTAGAGAAAATTCTCCGCCAGACTCAGCCCCGGCTGCGGCCGGTGCAGGTAGAGGGACTCGTTGTCGTAATAGTGCCGCTTGCAGGCATAGGCGTGGGCGACAATGATGGGGAACCGGGCGATCAGCTGAATGGCCTGGAGGAATTCCACCTCCAGGGTCTTGTTCTCGGGATCCGGGTCGTAGGAGTACAGGGCCAGGGTGGACCGGGCCAGCTTGTTCATCACATCGGGGCTGGGAGCTTTGAGAATCATGTCCTCCGTGAACCCGGCGGGGAGAGTGCGGAAGTGCTCCAGCAGCCCCCGGAAGATCTGGAGCTGCTCCCGGTTGGGAAGCCGGCCGAACAACAGCAGATAGGCGGTCTCTTCAAAGCCAAAGCGGCCTTCGCTCATAAAGCCGTGGATCAGATCCCGCACGTCAATCCCCCGGTAGATCAGCTGACCTTCCATGGGGACCTTTTCGCCGTCCTGCACGTAGTAGCCGCGCACGTTGCCGATCTGGGTGATTCCGGCCATCACGCCGGTTCCGTCCGCGTTGCGCAGGCCGCGCTTCACTCCGAAGCGCTCATATAAATCAGACGGTATATGGTTCTGGTCGGAGTACTGGCTGCATATATCTTTGAGGAAAGCCAGGGATTTGTCGTCCACCAGTTCAGGCTGTGCGTTGAAATACATATGGGGGCACCTCCGCTTTTGCTAATCGATGGGAACTTCACCAGTATAGCGCGGTGATGTGAAATAGTCAATGTGAAAATATGCAGAAAATCCCTTGAAATCCGGGGGAAAACGGGCATAAATGCAAGGGGGCGGTGGAAAACTTGCACGAATGGAATTGCTGGGGGGCTGTCCGCCGGGCCTTTGCCATGGGGGTGTTCCTGGGCATGCTGCTGTTTCTGGTTCCGCTGCTGGTGATCGGCATCCAGGAGGACGAGGTCCCGGTGCTGCCGCCCTCCCCCACGCCGGTGACATCCGCGGCGCCCTCCGATCCGGGATGGGATGAAAGCGAGAGTCTTCGGGTGATGCAGGAGGACGGAACGGTGGAGGAGCTCACCTTTGCAGACTACCTGTGGCGGGTGGTGGCGGCGGAGATGCCGGCCTCTTTCGAGGAGGAGGCCCTTCGGGCCCAGGCCGTGTGTGCCCGCACCTACAGCCTGTGGAAGATCGCGGCAGGAAGCCACAGGGAGGAGGGGGCGGATCTGTGCACGGATTCCGGATGCTGCCAGGCATATCTGGAGCCGGAGGAGGCGGCGGAGAACTGGGGCGAGTCCGCCCGGAATTATACCGAAAAAATCGCCCGCGCGGTGGCGGACACTGACGGACAGGTGCTCACCTACGGGGGAGAGCCCATTCAGGCGGTGTTCTTCTCCTCTTCCACAGACGTGACGGAGGATGCGGCCCAGGTGTGGGGCGGCAGCCTGCCCTATCTGGTGTCGGTGTCCAGTCCGGAGGGGGAGGAGGTGCCCAACTACCACTCCACCGTGACCATGACCGGGGACGAGCTGCGGGATCTGGTGCTGGAGCAGTACCCCCAGGCCGAGCTGTCCGGTGACCCGGGAGGGTGGATCTCGGAGGTGAGCTACAACGCCTCCGGCCGGGTGTCCAGCCTGAAGGTGGGCGGGATCACCCTGAGCGGCGGGGCGGCCAGAGCCCTCTTCGGGCTGCGCTCGGCCTGTTTCCAGGTGGAGGAGAGCGGCGGGGAATTCACCTTCTCCGTGACGGGGTACGGACACGGGGTGGGCATGAGTCAGTACGGCGCCAACGCCATGGCAAAGCAGGGGGACGGCTGGCGGGAGATCGTGAGTCACTACTATACCGGCGTCTGTGTGGAAAACTGGAACGAGCGGTGACGCGGCGGTATAGAAACTGGAATATCTGTCCAGAATCAGCATAGAGTGAAACCATGGAGGAGGTGTGAGAATGGCAGAAGCGGTCAAGTTCCGGCGCAGACGGGGGTCCGCCCCGGAAGAGGAGGAACGGCAGCAGCTGCGGGAGGAGATGGAGCACACCAGGCTGATGCTCAGCCAGGCCTATGCGGATTTCAATGTGCACAGCGATCCGGATCTGGTGGACTCCTGTGTATTTACCATCAACGCGCTGCGCAGCCGGTATTCCTATCTGGTCCGGCAGTTCAAATTGCTGGAGGCCCGGAAAGGAGACGCGGGATGAACGGCTGGGTGTGGGCGGCTGTGGCGGCGGCAGGGATCCTGCTGCTGGCTGTGGCACGGCGCCCGCTGGGCTCTCTGGGCAGATTGCTGGGCAGATCCGGCCTGGGACTGGCCTTTCTTTGGCTGTTCCAGGGCGTCGGAAGCTGGCTGGGCGCCCCGTTGGGAGTGAACTTGTTCAATGCGCTGGTGCTGGGAGTGCTGGGAATCCCTGGATTTGCCTTCCTTCTTCTGGCACAATGGCTGATTTCCTAACAAAATCTTAACAAATTCCGGCCTTTTTAAGGGTAGAAACAAAAAAGCAGCTGTGATATCATAGGATAGCCAATTTGGGCGCCGATTCGCCGGATGCTGGACAGATACCGGTCCAGCGCCGGGGAAGGGTTGAACTCTGAGAGCCGGACGGTGTATGGGATGGCAAGAAGATATACAAGAGGATACCGGTCACACCGGGGCCGCCGTAGGGGCGGAAGCTTGGTGCTGAAAGTGATCATTGTGGTACTGCTGATCCTTCTGATCGCATGTATTCTGTTTGCGGTGTTTTTGGGAAGATATGTGGAATATACAGACGATGGCGTGAAGATCAATCTGCCCTGGAGCCAGGAGGAGCCGGATGGCCCTGAGACGACGGAACCGGTGGTGATCATCACCCAGACGCCCTCGCAGCAGCCCAGTCAGGCGGCGGAGGAACCGGCCTGGGAGACCATCGGAGCAGTGGAAGTGAGTGTGCAGCAGCTGACGGACGGTACGGCGGCTCAGTCGGTCACCGCAGCCGGCGGCAATGCGCTGGTGGTGGAGATGAAGAACGCATACGGGCGGCTGTCCTGGGACTCCAACGTGGAGCAGGCGGTCTCCCTGGGGGTTGCGGCCGGAGACAGCAGCGTGAGGCAGGCAATCTCCGCACTGGACCGGGAGGATGAGCTGTATCTGGTGGCGCGGGTCTCCTGTTTCCGGGACCAGACCCTGGCCAATGCCGGCATCGGCGGCCCACTGATGACCCGGGGCGGGAATGTCTGGTATGATCCCCAGGGGTTGCGCTGGGTCAGTCCGGTGTCTCAGCAGGTGAGGGATTACCTCACCCGGCTGTGTACGGAGCTGGCTGAGATGGGATTTGATGAGATTCTGTTGGAATGCCCGGGGTTCCCGGACCAGGGGGAGACCTATGTGCTGGCCACCTCGGAATATCATCCGGTGGATCTCACCGGGCCGGCCGGGCAGTTCCTGGAGGAAGTGACCGCGGCGCTGGAGGAGACCGAGGCAAAGGTCTCCCTGATGGTGTCGGCGGACGCGGTGCTGGGGACCAACACCCTGTCCGGGCTGACGGCGTCCTCTCTGGCCCAATATGCCCACCGGATCTGGGTTGCTCTGCCGGCGCAGGGGGAGCAGCCCCTGGTTTCCGCGCTGGAGCAGGCGGGGATGGAGCACGCATCGGACCGCCTGGTCAGTCTGGGCGGCGCCAGAACGGGCGGAAGCTGGACGACCCTGTCCGCGCCTGACACAGCAGGCTGAGAGCCGCTTCGTGAGGCGACGGCGTACCGGCCAAAACCAGCTGCGCCTGGGCGTGCCAGGCACGGCGGAGCCAGGAAAAACGACAAAAAACAGCAGGCGGATGCCTGCTGTTTTTCTATTCTGTGCGCAGTGGAGGATAGGGCGTGCCGGGAATGCCGTCAGGAGGCCGCGCCGGTGAGGGCGGCGGTGGCGGCCCTGGCCATGGAGCCCCGGTCCAGGGGCCGGTCCAGAAAATACTCCAGGGCCAGCACCGCCTGGTGCACCAGCATGGGCAGGCCGTTGGAGACGGCCAGACCCCTGGCTCTGGCCTGGGCGAGGAGCCGGGTTTCCGTCGGGTGGTAGATCAGGTCAAAAACCCCGGCCTCCCGGGGTAGGGCGTCCAGGAAGGAGAAGTCCTGGAACTGGCCGCAGCCGGCCATGCCCAGATTGGTGCAGTTGACCACCAGCTGGGCCTGAGCGCACAGCCCGGCCAGGGTGCGGGGGGAGAAGTCCGCGGCAGCCAGAACGCGATGGGGATCCGCATCGGCCAGAGCCTGGGCCTTGGACACGGTGCGGTTGCACACCCAGACCCGCTGGGCGCCGGAGGCGGCCAGCTTCAGAGCCACCGCCTTGGCGGCTCCCCCCGCCCCCAGCACCACCACCTGGCTGCGGGGCCAGAGGCCGGACTCCACCAGGGCGGCCAGGCAGCCGCCGGCGTCGGTGTTGTGGCCGATGAACCGGCCCTCCCGGAGGCAGACGGTATTCACCGCCCCGATCCGGGTGGCGTCCTCGTCCAGACGGTCCATCAGGGGGATCAGGTCCTCCTTGTGGGGCATGGTGGCGTTGAAGCCGATCACCTGGTGGGCTTTGGCCCAGGCCAGGTACTCCGGAAGGCCGCCCTTGGGGACCACATGGGCTGTATAGGGGAGGTCCAGCCCCAGCATGGACAGCATGGCCCGGTGGAGCAGCGGGGATTTGGAGTGCAGGACAGGGTCCCCGATGACCTGCAGCTGGGGGCCGCTCATCTGCGCTCCTCCAGGAAGTGGTCCATGGCCATGAGGTAGCCCTGGAAGCCATGGCCGTAGATCTGGCCCACACAGGCGGGGGCTGTGACGGAGATGGCCCGGAAGGGCTCCCGCTGGTCGATGTGGCTGATGTGCACCTCATAGGCGGGGACACTTACCGCCTTCAGCGCATCCAGAATGGCGTAGCTGTAATGGGTGTAGGCCCCGGGATTGATGATGATGGCGTCGTAGATGCCCTCGGCGGCCTGGATCTGGTCGATGATGGCCCCCTCGTGGTTGGACTGGAAGCAAACGGCGGCGGCGTTGTGGGTGGCGGCGTAGTCGGTGATCAGCTTGCACAGGTCGTCGTAGGTCTGCTGGCCGTAGATCCCGGGCTCCCGGCTGCCCAGCAGGTTCAGGTTGGGCCCGTTGATGACCAGAAATTTCATGGGCTGGTGGGACAGCTTGTCCAGGATCTCCTCCACGGTGGCCTCCGGAGAGGAGAAGTCAAAGACCATCACATCGGCGGCGGTGCGGTAACTGGGCA
Organism: uncultured Oscillospiraceae bacterium; assembly: GCA_944385435.1. Classification (GTDB taxonomy): domain Bacteria; phylum Bacillota; class Clostridia; order Oscillospirales; family Oscillospiraceae; genus Enterenecus. Next base: position 61,888 of record CALWXG010000001.1, on the reverse strand, counting down.
GCCGCTTGGAGAAGGTGTCCAGAAAAGCCTGACGGCCGGCCTGGGCCAGAGGCCGGTTTTCCTTGGGGAGGGCATCGTAAATCTCTTCCGCAGGGCGGTTGAGAAAGACGATGGTGCCGTTGTCCCGCAGGGCGGCCACGTTGGCCTGGCGCAGCACCACGCCCCCGCCGGTGGCGATGACCAGCCCGCTCTGGGCGCCCAGTTCCCGCACCACCTGGCTCTCCAGTTCCCGGAAGGCCTCCTCGCCGTCGGAGGCAAAGAGATCGGAGATGGCCCGGCCGGTGAAGCCTTCGATGACGGTGTCGCAGTCTACAAAAGGCCGGTTCAGCCGCTGGGCCAGCATCTGGCCGCAGGTGGTTTTCCCTGACCCCATCATGCCGATGAGAACAATGTTTTTGTTGGAATTCATACGAAATGCCTCCTGACGGGCCGGGGAGCGGGCGCTTCCGCGGCCCGTATGTTTCCTTTTATTATAGAAGCAGCTGGTAAAATCCGCAAGGGCATAGCGGCAAAAAAGTGTCTCCGGCGGCTGCCGGAGGAGGGGATGCCCCGGCGGCGTTTCATAATCCAGGTCTCCGGCGCATATAAATGCTTCAAGACGCCAGGAGCGGGGAGTTGTTGCCATTGTGAAAGGGAACATGGAAGAACGGGCCTGTCAGATGGCTCAGTACATCATTGAGAACAGAGCTACCGTGCGGGCGGCGGCCCGGGTGTTCGGAATTTCAAAGTCCACCGTACATAAAGACCTGGCGGAGCGGCTGCCGGCCTTTAACCGGACGCTGTACCTTCAGGTCAAGACCATCCTGGACGAGAACAAGGCGCAGCGGCATATCCGGGGCGGAATCGCCACACGCAGAAAATACAAGGGATTTTGACCGGCGCAGGGGACTGACGCCGGGAAAGACCGGGCAGGACTTCGGGCAGACGGATGCCGGAGCCCTGCCTTTCTGTGTCCGGAGAGGACTGGGCGGGATAAGGTTGCCGGATAAAATCTTCTTGTCCGCACAGAGAAACAATGGTATAATATTTTGATTCACCCAGATCAAAATTATAAGGGAGTGTTGGGTATGACTTATCAGGAAGAATTTATCCATTTTATGGTGCGCTCCGGCGTGCTCACCTTCGGGGACTTCACCACGAAATCCGGGCGGAAAACCCCTTATTTCGTCAACACCGGCAATTATAAGACCGGCGCCCAGGCCGCCCGCCTGGGAGACTACTACGCCGCCTGCATCCAGGAGCACATGCCGGAGGGCATTACCGCCCTGTTCGGCCCGGCCTACAAAGGAATTCCCCTGGTGGTCACCGCCGCCGCTTCCCTGTACCGGGATTACGGCCGGGATCTGCCCTATTGCTTCAACCGCAAGGAGGCCAAGGACCACGGCGAGGGGGGCTCCATGGTGGGCTATAAGCCCCAGGACGGAGACGACATCGCCATCGTGGAGGATGTGGTCACCGCCGGCACCGCCGTGCGTGAGTCCATTGAGCTGTTCAAACATGTGGCCAAGGTGAACATCAAGGCCCTGTTTGTATCGGTGGACCGGATGGAGCGGGGTACCCGGGACTGCACCACCCTGGATGAGCTGCGGGAGGACTATGGAATTCAGGTTTACCCCATCGTCACCATCCGGGAGATCATCGACTGCCTCCACAACAAGCCAGTGGACGGGAAAGTCTATATTGACGACGCCATGCGGGAGCGGATGGAAGCTTACCTGAGCACCTATGGGGCAAGATAAAAAGGCCGGTACATCCATCCACGCCGGACACCGCAAGCGGGTCCGGGAGGAGTTCCTGGCCCGGGGATTGAACGGCATGGCAGACCATCGGGTGATGGAGCTGCTGCTGTTTTACGCCATTCCCCAGGGGGATGTGAACCCGCTGGCCCATGCCCTGGTGGAGCGGTTCGGCGGCCTGGCGGGGGTGTTCAACGCCACCTATGAACAGCTGCTGGAGGTGAAGGGCGTGGGCGCCAACACCGCCGCCCTGCTGCGCCTGGTTCCGGCGGTGGCCGCCCGCTACATGGAGCAGACCAGCGATGTGTCCGGTCAGGTGCTCACCAACTGGGACTTCGAACAGCTGCTCCTGCCCCTGTTCTTCGGCGCCCGCAATGAGATGGCCTATCTGGTGTGTATGGACGCCAAGCGGAAACTCATCGCATGCCGCATGCTGGGGGAGGGCATCCTGGATCAGGTGGGCGTGGCCAAACGAAAGGTGGTGGAGGCCGCCCTGGCCTGCAACGCCAGCCGGGTGGCGCTGGCCCACAACCATGTATCCGGTGTGGCCATGTTTTCCTCGGCGGATGTGCGCACCACTCTGGAGCTGCGGGACCTTCTGCGCCAGGTCCATGTGGAACTGGTGGACCATTTTGTGGTGGCTGCTAACGAGATGATCTCCATGGCGGCAACCGGGTATCTGGAAGACTGAAATCGGTTCTTGACTGCAAACGCGCGTTCGAATATAATGGGGCTGCACGGGAAACCGCCCAGGCGGTTCCAGGCCCGCCGGGGCGCGCAGGAAAACAGAAGGCTGAAGGATCGGCCGGCATGCCCGAAAGCATACGGCTTTCGGGCATGATGCCGTTTTGGGGAACGAAGCGCAGAAGAGGGGGAACGTTATGCCGAAATTTGAGGTGGTCAGTGAATATACGCCCAGCGGCGATCAGCCGGAGGCCATTGAGGCGCTGGCCAACGGGATCGAGATGGGGCTGGATGAGCAGACCCTGCTGGGTGTCACCGGTTCGGGCAAGACCTACACCATGGCCAAGGTGATTGAGGCCGTGCAGCGTCCCACTCTGGTGCTGGCCCACAACAAGACTCTGGCCGCCCAGCTGTGCGCCGAGTTCCGGGAGTTTTTCCCCAACAATGCGGTGGAGTACTTTGTCTCCTATTACGACTACTACCAGCCGGAGGCCTACATTCCCCACACAGATACCTTTATCGAAAAGGACTCCTCTGTGAACGATGAGATTGACCGGCTGCGCCTGTCCGCCACCGCCTCCCTGCTGGAGCGGCGGGATGTGATTGTGGTGTCCTCCGTATCCTGTATCTACGGACTGGGTGAGCCGGAGGATTTTGCCTCCATGATGGTGGCGCTGCGGGTGGGCATGGAGATCCCCATTCCGGAGCTTCTGAAGCGCCTGGTGGCCATCCGGTACGAGCGCAACGACATCGCCTTTGAGCGCAACATGTTCCGGGTGCGGGGGGACACCGTGGAGGTGTGGCCCGCCTACTGGAAGGACACCGCCCTGCGCATTGAGTTTTTCGGGGATGAGATCGACCGCATCAGCGAGATCAACGTGGTCACCGGGGTGCCCATCCGGCGGCTGACCAACATCCCCATCTGGCCCGCCACCCACTATGTCACCCCAAAGGAGAAGATGGACGCCGCCATCCAGGAGATCTACAAGGAGCTGGAGGAGCGGGTGGCCTTTTTTCAAAAAGAGGGCAAGCTGGTGGAGGCCCAGCGCATCAAGCAGCGCACGATGTATGACATTGAGATGATGCAGGAACTGGGGTACTGTTCAGGCATTGAGAACTACTCCCGGGTCATTGAGGGCCGCCCCGCCGGCTCTCCGCCCCACACCCTGCTGGACTATTTTCCCAAGGACTTTGTGCTCTTCATCGATGAGAGCCATGCCACCCTGCCCCAGGTGCGGGCCATGTACAACGGAGACCGGGCCCGGAAGACCTCCCTGGTGGACTACGGGTTCCGGCTGCCCTGTGCCTTTGACAACCGGCCGCTGAAATTTGACGAGTTTGAGACCCGGCTCAATCAGGTGGTGTACGTGTCTGCCACGCCGGGGGAGTACGAGCGCAGCCGGTCCGGACAGATTGTGGAGCAGGTGATCCGGCCCACCGGCCTGCTGGATCCCAGGGTGGAGGTGCGGCCGGTGGAGGGACAGATCGACGACCTCATCGGGGAGATCCACGCCCGTACCCAGCGGGAGGAGCGGGTGCTGATCACCACTCTCACCAAGAAGATGGCGGAGAGCCTCACCGACTACCTGAAGGGTGCGGGCATCCGGGTGCGGTATATGCACCACGACATCGACACCATCGAGCGCATGGAGATCATCCGGGATCTGCGCCTGGGAAAATTCGACGTGCTGGTGGGCATCAACCTGCTGCGGGAGGGCCTGGACCTGCCGGAGGTGTCCCTGGTGGCCATTCTGGATGCGGACAAGGAGGGGTTCCTGCGCTCGGAGACCTCTTTGATCCAGACCATTGGCCGGGCGGCCCGGAATGCCGACGGCATGGTGATTCTGTACGCCGATACCGTCACGCCCTCCATGGCCCGGGCCATGGAGGAGACGGAGCGTCGCCGGGCCAAGCAGGACGCCTACAACAAGGCCCACGGCATTGTGCCCAAGACCATCAAGAAATCGGTGCGGGAGCTGATGGCCCTCACGCCGGAAGCAGCCGGCAGCCACGACACCGCGGGCAAGCAGCTCACCAAGCAACAGCGGCTGGAGCTGATTGCCAAGCTGGAAAAGGAGATGAAAGAGGCGGCGAAGATGCTGGAGTTCGAGTTGGCAGCCACTTTGAGAGACCAGATCATCCAGCTGCGGGGAGAGAAGAAGTAGGCCGCCTCTTGTGTTCCACGGAACAGGCCGGCAGAAAGGTGATACCATGGCAAAAAAAGAGGAAAAAACCAACGTAATGCGCCTGTTGGATCAGAAAAAGATTCCCTACACCCCACACGCTTACCCTCACGGCGCTGACGCCCCGGACGGCGTGACGGTGGCCCGCAGCCTGGGCCTCGACCCTGCCCAGGTGTTCAAGACCCTGGTGACGAAGGGGGCCTCCGGAGGCTGCTATGTGTTCGACATCCCGGTGGCCGCCACCCTGGACCTGAAGAAGGCCGCCAAGGCGGTGGGGGAGAAGTCGGTGGCCATGCTGCCCAGCAGGGAACTGCTCCCCCTCACCGGCTACGTCCATGGAGGCTGTTCCCCGGTGGGAATGAAAAAGCAGTTCCCCACGGTGTTCCACGAGAGCTGCCTGGAGCAGGACACCATCTATGTCTCCGCCGGCAGGATCGGATTCCAGGTGGAGCTGGCTCCGGCGGACCTGATGGAGCTGGTACGGGCCACCGCCGCCGACGTGATTGCGGAGGGGTGACATGGAGCTGACCACGTCCCGGCTGCGCCTGCGGCCCTTTACCCCGGCCGACGGGGACGGGCTGTACGCCATCCTGGGGGACCGGGAGGCCATGCGCGATTCCTTCCCCATGACCCGGGAGGAGAGCGACGCGTTTTTAGAGCGATCCCTGCTCCGGCGCGACCCCCCGGTGGGCTATGCCCTGGAAGAGCGGGAAACCCCCGGGCAGCTGGCGGGCTATGTGCTGTTCTGTCCCCTGGGCGAGCCGGGGACGTATGAGCTGGGCTGGTTTCTCCGCCGGGACCTGTGGGGCAGGGGATATGCCTTGGAAATCTCCCAGGCTCTGCTGGACTACGCCTTTGGCGCCCTGGGTTTGTGCCGGGTGGAGGGAGAGACCGTCAACCTCCGCCGGGCGGGCCGCCTGCTGGAGGCACTGGGCATGACCAGGCTGGGGAGCGAGACGGTCACAGACTGCCGGGGCTGTCCGGCGACCATGTACCACTACGCCGTCACCGCCGGGCAGTGGGGGGAGCTGGAAGAGCGCTGACCTTACCTATGCCTGAGAGATAGCGCGCGTATTGCGCAAGACAGAGAGGAGAGGGAACCACATGATAGCCATCCAAAACAAGTGGGCGGAGATGTCCTGGTTCCGGCGGGTGCTGCTGATCCTCATGCTGGCAGAGATTGTGGCCTTCGGCATCGCCACGGCGGTGACGGTGGGCCGCTGGGGCCTGGAGTACCAGGGGGAACTGCTCTACCCCCGCAGGGAGGGGGACGTGACCTGGTACGAGGGGAAGGTGGACGGAGAGGACGCCGCCTTTTCCGTCGCCTCGGACGGGACGGTGGAATACCGCTGGGGGGAGTATGCCTACGGCCCCTACCAGGTGGCGGAGGACCCCACCGCCGTGCCGGAGGAATTCCAATACAGCGGCACCGGCGTGGAGATCCGCCAGGGAGACCAGGTGCTCTTCCGGGGGTACCGCTTTGCCGACATGCTCTTTGACGAGGGCGGAGAGCCCTTCTGGGGGATCCGCGCCTATGGTCACACCAGCGACGGCACCATCGTCGGCGAGGGCGGCCAGACGATCAGCCAGGAGGAATACCACGCCCCCAGCTTTTCCACCCTGGCTTGGGTGGTGCTGGAGCCGGAGCTCACCCACAAGGGCAGCGTGGGGCTGTATCTGGCGGTGACCTTCCTCGCCCTGCTGAACATCGTGCAGATCCTGTTTCCGAAGGTCCTGTTCAAGCTGAGCCTGCTGGGGCATATCCGCTCCGTGGACATCGACGACGCGGAGCCCTCCAGCTTTTACATCACCATGGAGCACATCGAGTGGGTGGTGCTGGCGGGGGCGTGCCTGATCCTCTACGCCATGGTTCTGGGTTCGATCACATGATGTGTCTGCTGAAGATATACTATGAATCATATTGGGAGGAATAGATATGAACTATGTACAGCTGGGCCGCACCGGCCTGCACTGCGCCGCCGTCTCCTTCGGCGGCATCCCCATCCAGCGCTCCGACGCGGCCAATACCAGAGCGGTGGTGGACGCTCTGGAGCGGTACGGCATGAACTACATTGACACCGCCCGGGGCTACACCGTGTCCGAGGAGTACCTGGGCGCCGCCCTGGAGGGCCGGCGGGACAAGTTCCTCCTGGCCAGCAAATCCATGGTCCGGGACTATGAGGGCATGAAGCGGGACGTGGGCATCAGCCTGTCGAATCTGAGGACGGATTACATCGACGTCTACCAGCTCCACAACCTGCCCCTGAAGGATTTTGACCAGGCTTTTGGCCCCCAGGGGGCCTATCGGGCGCTGGCGGAGGCCAAAGCGGAGGGAAAGATCGGCCACATCGGCGTCACCGCCCACAGCGCCGACGCCCTGCGCAAGATTGTGGAGGAGTACAGCGACCGGATTGAGACGGTGATGTTCCCCTACAACATCGTGGAGAACCAGGGGGAGGAGATCCTGCGCCTGGCCCGGGAGAAGGGAATGGGCACCATCGCCATGAAACCCCTGGCCGGCGGCAACCTGGACGACTGGAAGCTGGCGCTGCGGTATGTGGCCGCCTCGGACGCCATTGACATCTCCATCCCCGGCATGGGCAGCCCGGAAGAGGTGGAGCGCAACGCCACCGCGGCGGAGGACCTGTCCCCGTTGACAGAGCAGGAGCTGGAACAGTGCCAGGCCATCCGGAAGGAACTGGGCAGCCAGTTCTGCCGCCGGTGCGGCTACTGCGCCCCCTGCACCGTGGGCATCGACATCCCCAACAATTTCCTCATGGCCAACTACCTGCGGAAATACGACCTGGCGGACTGGGCCAGAGGCCGGTATGCCGGCCTGGCTCACCACGCCGGAGAGTGTGTGGAGTGCGGCGCCTGCGAGAGCCGCTGCCCCTATCAGCTGCCCATCCGGGAGATGCTCAAGGGCGTGGCGGCGGAGTTCGGGTACTGAGGAAAGGGGACGGCGGGAGCGATCCCTGCCCCAGGGGCATTCAGTTCCCAGAAGCGGAAATCTAAAAACGTAATTTGACTGAGGAAGATCACCATGCAAGACCATATTTTCATCAAGGGCGCCCGGGAGAACAATCTGAAGAACATCGACGTGTCCATACCCCGGGACAAGCTGGTGGTGCTCACCGGCCTGTCCGGGTCGGGCAAGTCCTCCCTGGCCTTTGAGACCCTGTACGCCGAGGGACAGCGGCGGTATGTGGAGTCCCTGTCCTCCTATGCCCGGATGTTCCTGGGCCAGATGGAGAAGCCGGACGTGGACTACATCGAGGGGCTGTCCCCCGCCATCTCCATCGACCAGAAGACCACCTCCAAGAACCCCCGGTCCACGGTGGGCACCGTCACCGAGATCTACGACTACCTGCGTCTGCTGTGGGCCCGGGTGGGTACCCCCCACTGTCCCATCTGCGGCAAGGAGATCCAGCAGCAGACCATCGACCAGATCATCGACCAGGTGATGACCTTGCCCGAGGCCACCCGCATCCAGGTGCTGGCCCCGGTGATCCGGGGCAAGAAGGGGGAGCACGCCAAGATCTTCGAGGACGCCCGGAAGTCGGGCTACGTGCGCTGCCGGGTGGACGGGTCCCTGTATGAGCTCACCGAAGAGATCAAGCTGGACAAGAACAAAAAGCACTCCATCGAGATCGTGGTGGACCGGCTGGTGATCCGCCCGGACATCAACCGGCGGCTCACTGACTCGGTGGAGACGGCGTCCAATCTGTCCGGGGGCATCGTGGTCATCAACATCGTGGGGGAGGACCGGGACATCCTGTTCTCCCAGAACTACGCCTGCGAGGACTGCGGAGTGTCCATTGAGGAGCTCACCCCCCGGATGTTCTCCTTCAACAACCCCTACGGGGCCTGCCCCACCTGTATGGGGCTGGGCTCCCAGCTGAAGGTGGATCCGGATCTCATCATCCCCAACAAGTCCCTGTCCATCCTGGATGGGGCCATCACCGCCTCGGGCTGGAACCACATCAAGTCCGACGGCATCTCCCGGATGTACTTTGAGGCCCTGGCCAAGAAGTACCGCTTCAAGCTCACCGACCCGGTGGAGAAGCTCTCCCCGGAGGTGATGGATGTGATCCTCTACGGCACCAAGGGGGAGAAACTGGAGCTCCACTACGACCAGCCCCGGGGCAAGGGGGTGCTCCACCAGCCTTTTGAGGGCATTGTGAACAACCTGGAGCGCCGCTACCGGGAGACCCAGTCCGACGCCATGAAGCGGGAGATCGAGGAGTGCATGGCCCAGTCCCCCTGCCCGGACTGCCACGGCAAGCGGCTGCGCCGGGAGGCCCTGGCGGTCACCGTGGGGGGCATCTCCATCCACGAGTTCTGCGAAAAGCCCATCACCGAGGCCCTGGCCTTCCTGGACACCATCACCCTCAGCCCCACCCAGATGATGATCGCCGATCAGATCCTCAAGGAGATCCGTGCCCGGCTGGGCTTCCTGCGCTCCGTGGGGCTGCAGTACCTCACCCTGAACCGCCAGGCGGGCACCCTGTCCGGCGGGGAGAGCCAGCGCATCCGGCTGGCCACCCAGATCGGCTCCTCCCTCATGGGGGTGCTGTATATCCTGGACGAGCCCTCCATCGGCCTGCACCAGCGGGACAATGACCTGCTGCTGGCCACCCTGAAGCGGCTGCGGGATCTGGGCAACACCCTCATCGTGGTGGAGCACGACGAGGACACCATGCGGGCCGCCGACTACATTGTGGACATCGGCCCCGGGGCGGGGGTCCACGGGGGACAGGTGGTGGCCTGCGGCACCGCCCAGGACATCATGAACACCCCCGGCTCCATCACCGGGGACTATCTGGCCGGACGGCGCAAGGTGCCGGTGCCGGCCAGCCGCCGGCCGGGCAACGGCCATCAGCTCATCATCCGGGGGGCGGCGGAGAACAACCTGCGGCACATCGATGTGGCCTTCCCCCTGGGCACCTTCATTGCGGTCACCGGGGTGTCCGGCTCGGGCAAGTCCTCCCTGGTGAATGAGATCCTCTACAAGCGGCTGGGGGCGGACCTGAACCGCACCAAGGCCCGGCCGGGAAAGCACGACGGCATCGAGGGAGAGGAGTTTCTGGACAAGGTCATCGCCATCGACCAGTCCCCCATCGGCCGCACCCCCCGGTCCAATCCCGCCACCTACACCGGGCTGTTCAACGACATCCGGGAGCTGTTTGCCTCCACCCCGGACGCCAAGAGCCGGGGCTACGGCCCGGGGCGGTTTTCCTTCAACGTGCGGGGCGGCCGGTGCGAGGCCTGCTCCGGGGACGGCCTCATCAAGATCGAGATGCACTTCCTGCCGGACATCTACGTCCCCTGCGAGGTGTGCAAGGGCAAGCGGTACAACCGGGAGACCCTGGAGGTGCGCTACAAGGGCAAGAACATCCACGAGGTGCTGGAGATGACGGTGGAGGAGGCCCTGCCCTTCTTCGAGAACCTGCCCCGGCTGAAGAACAAGCTCCAGACCCTCATGGACGTGGGCCTGGGCTATGTGAAGCTGGGCCAGCCCTCCACCACTCTGTCCGGCGGCGAGGCCCAGCGGGTGAAGCTGGCCACCGAGCTGTCCAAGCAGTCCACCGGCTCCACCATCTATATCCTGGACGAGCCCACCACCGGTCTGCACACCGCCGACGTGCACCAGCTGGTGGACGTGCTCCAGCGGTTTGTGGACAAGGGCAACACCGTGGTGGTCATCGAGCACAACCTGGACGTGATCAAGACCGCCGACTATCTCATCGACCTGGGCCCCGAGGGCGGCGCCGGCGGGGGAACTATTGTTTGCACGGGCACCCCGGAAGAAGTGGCGGCCTGTGAGGCGTCCTACACCGGGCGGTATCTGAAGCGGATGCTGAAGTGAGCCCGGCGCCGCCCGGGGACCCCATCGGAGATGGGGCGGCGCTTGCGCCGTGCAAGGTTTTTGCCCGGGGCAAAAACCTTGGCGCAGGGCCGATTCACTCGGCCCGAGCAGGATGAAAACCGGGGCCCCCGTGGGGCCTGACCCACGGGGAACGGCGCCGGCGGGGGAACTATTGTTTGCACGGGCACCCCGGAAGAAGTGGCGGCCTGTGAGGCGTCCTACACCGGGCGGTATCTGAAGCGGATGCTGAAGTGAGCCCGGCGCCGCCCGGGGACCCCATCGGAGATGGGGCGGCGCTTGCGCCGTGCAAGGTTTTTGCCCGGGGCAAAAACCTTGGCGCAGGGCCGATTCACTCGGCCCGAGCAGGATGAAAACCGGGGCCCCCGTGGGGCCTGACCCACGGGGAACGGCGCCGGCGGGGGAACTATTGTCTGCACGGGCACCCCGGAAGAAGTGGCGGCCTGCGAGGCGTCCTACACCGGGCGGTATCTGAAGCGGATGCTGAAGTGAGCCCGGAGGTTCAGACAGAAGCCCGTAGAGAAGAAAGGCGTGGAAGCAGAGCATGGAATTGATGGATTGGCTGACGCAAACCCAGGGCGGTGAATTTCTATGGACGGTTCTGGTGTCCATGGTTCCGGTGGTGGAGCTGCGGGGCGGGATTCCCTTCGGGGTGGCTGCCGGGCTGCCGGTGTGGGCGGCCTATCTGGCGGCCATGATCGGAAATATGCTGCCCGTACCTTTCATCCTGGCCTATATCCGGAGAATTTTCCAGTGGATGCGCAGCCGCCTGCCCCGACTGGACCACCTGGTGGACCGGCTGGAGGACAAAGCGCACCTGAAGGGGGAAAAGGTATCCCGGTACAAGTATCTGGGCCTGGCCATTTTTGTGGCCGTTCCCCTGCCGGGAACCGGCGCCTGGACCGGAGGTCTGGCAGCTGCCTTTCTGGATATGCCGTTGAAACGGGCGCTCCCATCCATCTTTCTCGGTGTGGCCGTCGCGGGTTTTCTGATCAGTGCCCTTGCCTTTGGAATCACCAGCTTGTTTTGAGGTGAATATGCCATGTATCTGTATCTGGTGCGCCACGGCCAGTCCGTGGGCAACGAACAAAAACTGTTTTTCGGCTGGTCGGACCACCCCCTCACCCAGTTGGGGCGGGAGCAGGCCCGGCAGGCGAGGGACAAGCTGCGGGCGGTGTCCTTCACCCGGTGCGTGGCCAGCGACCTGGCCCGGGCCTGGGAGACGGCACTGATCTGCCTGGAGGGCAGGGGCATCGTGCCGAAGTCCTGCCCCGGCCTGCGGGAGCAGAATATGGGCGCCTTTGAGGACTGCACCTGGCAGCAGGCCCAGGCCAGCCACGGGGATCTGGTGGAGCGGCTGGTGAAGGACTGGTTCCACACCACGCCCCCGGAGGGAGAGGGGCCGGAGGAGATGGCCCGGCGGGTGGGCGCCTGCGTGGACGGGATCGTCCGCCGGGGGGAGGATACCCTGGTGGTGGCCCACAATGGCTCCCTGTCCCTGATCCTGAAACACCTGGGCCTGGCCGGGGAGGGGCAGCTGCTGCGTCCCGGCTGGTTTTTTGACCACGGGGCCTACACCGCCATTGAAGTGGCGGGCGGACAGGCGCGGCTGATCGGCTTCAACCTGTAACGGCGCCCCGCCGCCCGGCATAGAATGGTCCGGGAGGTGGGAAGTGTATGACCGTACTGGAACTGCTGCTGACCCTGCTGGCCGCCTTCGGGCTGGTGTGTCTGGTGTGGCTGGGAGTGGGATGGCTTCTGCTGCCCCTGCGCAGCCCCATGCGCATTGTGCTGGAAGCGCACGGGAACGGCGGGGAGCTGGAGCAGGCGGTGAGAGGGCTGCTGTGGCTGCGCAGCACCGGATTGTGGCGGGGGACGGTGGTCATCCGGGACGAGGGCCTGGATGAGGAAGGCCTGATGCTGGCAAGGGCCATGAGTCTACGCAGCGGGGTGAAGCTGGTGCAGCGGCCCGGCGGAATGTGAGGAATATTTGAGGAATGCTTGCGGTGCGCCGGCAGTTCCGGCGCGAAACAAAAGAGAAATGAGGACAGATCCCATGGAAGTGAAAGAAGCCCTGGAGCGGCTGGACGCCCTCCAGAAGAAGATGTATGCCTATCAGTGCGCCGCGTCGTCCCTGTATCTGGACAGTGTGACGGTGGCGCCAAAAAATACGGCCCAGGGCCGGGGTGTGGCCCTGGGCATCCTGGCCGGGGAGGAGCACAAGCTCTTTGCCGACCCGGAGGTGGGAAAGCTGCTGGATTTCCTGGAGGAGCGCAGCGGGGAACTCACCTTCCCCCAGCGGCGGCAGGTGGAGGAGCTGAGCCGCAGATGGAAGCAGATGTCCCGCATTCCCACCGACGAGTACATGGAGTACGCCCAGCTTACCAACGAGGCCAGCGACGTGTGGCACAAGGCCAAGGAGCAAAGCGACTTTGCCTCCTTCCGGCCGGTGCTGGAGAAGCTGGTGGCCTTCAACCGGAAGTTCGCCGGCTACTATGACCCGGACAAGGCGCCCTACGACGCCCTGCTCAATGAGTATGAGCGGGGCGTGGACATGGCCTATCTGGACAAATTTTTCGCCGCCGTCCGGGACAAGCTGGTGCCGGTGATCCGGGCCATCGGGGAGAAGGAACAGCCGGATGACAGTTTCCTGTACCGCTATTACCCGGCGCAGGGACAGCGGAAGCTGTCCGACTATCTCATGGAGGTGCTGGATCTGGACCGGGGCCACTGCGGCATCGGAGAGACGGAGCATCCCTTCACCCTGAATTTCAACAACCAGGACGTGCGCATCACCACCAACTACGATGAACACAACGTGGCCAGCTCCATGTACTCGGTCATCCACGAGGGCGGCCACGCCCGATATGAGCTGAACATCCGGGACGACATCCAGTATACCTGCCTGGCGGGGGGCGTGTCCATGGGCGTGCACGAGAGCCAGTCCCGGTTCTATGAGAACCTCATCGGCCGGTCCCTGCCCTTCATCCGGGCTGTGTTTCCCAAACTGCAGGAGCTCTTCCCGGAGCAGCTGGAGGGCGTGAATGCGGAGCAGTTCTACCGGGCGGTGAACAAGGCCCAGCCCTCCCTCATCCGCATTGAGGCGGATGAGCTCACCTACTGCCTGCACATCATGGTGCGCTATGAGATCGAAAAGCAGCTCATCGGCGGTACCCTGGAGGTGAAGGACGTGCCGGAGACCTGGAACCGGCTGTACAAGGAGTATCTGGGTGTGGACGTGCCCGATGACGCCCACGGCTGCCTCCAGGACTCCCACTGGTCCGGCGGCTCCTTCGGCTATTTTCCCTCCTACGCCCTGGGCAGTGCATACGGGGCCCAGATGCTGCGCAATATGGAAGGGGAGATGGATGTGTGGGGCCCGGTGAGCCGGGGAGATCTGTCCCAGGTGTCCGCCTGGCTGAAGGACAAGGTCCATCAGTACGGAGGACTGCTCACCCCGGCCCAGGTGGTGGAAAACGCCTGCGGTCCCTTCGACCCCACGGTGTACACCGACTATCTGGTTAAGAAGTACTCTGAGCTGTATCAGCTGTGACATGGCCCCGCGGGGGGCGGAAGCAGGGGGCGGCGGATGAAACTTGCGTTGGTGACAGGGGCGTCCAGCGGGCTGGGCCGGGAGTTTGTCCGGCAGCTGGACGGGGAGAAAGACCTGGATGAGATCTGGGCGGTGGCCCGGCGGAAGGAGCGGCTGGAGGAGTTGGCAGGGCAGTGCGTCCACACCGTGCGCCCGCTGGCTCTGGATCTCACACAGGGGGAGAACATCCGGTTTTTGAAGGATCTGCTGAGCAGGGAGCGGCCGCAGGTGTCGGTGCTGGTGTGCGCCGCAGGCCTGGGCCGGATCGGAAAGACCTGGGAGATCTCCGACCGGGACAACGACGCCATGATCGACGTGAACTGCAAGGCGGCGGTGGACGTCACATCAGCCTGCCTGCCCTATCTGGGCCGGGGCAGCCGGATTCTGGAGATTTGCTCCACCGCCGGCTTCCAGCCCATGCCGGAGCTGAATGTATACGCCGCCACCAAGGCGTTCTTGCAGAGCTACACCAAGACCCTCCACTACGAGCTGCTGGGGAAGGGCATCCACGTCACCGCAGTGTGCCCCTACTGGATCAAGGACACCGAGTTTATCCCCAGGGCGAAGGAGTGGGAACCCAGAGGATTCCGGCACTTTCCCCTGGCCTCCCGGGCCAGAACGGTGGTGCGCTGGGCCCTGCTGGACAGCAGACTGAATCTGTGGGTATCCACTCCGGGCCCGGTGTGTATGGTCCACCGGGTGGCGGCCAAATTTATTCCCCATTTTGTGATGGTGCCGCTGATGGATTTGCTCCGGCGGCTGTGAGTGACGCGGCAGAAAGAGGTGCTGGAAATGGAACTGAATTTGAACACGATTACAGCGCAGGCCCGGCAGGCGGTGCTGGAGCTGCTGGAGGCGGCCAACCTGCGTGCCGGAGATCTCTTTGTGGTGGGCTGTTCCTCCTCAGAGATCACCGGAGGCCAGATCGGACATGCCTCCAGCCTGGAGGCGGCCCAGGCGGTGTTTGCCGGAATCGATCCGGTGCTCCGGGAGCGGGGGATCTGGCTGGCCGCCCAGTGCTGTGAGCATCTGAACCGGGCGCTTATTCTGGAGGAGGCCTGCGCCCGGCAGTACGGCTATGACCCGGTGTGGGTGGTGCCCCAGCCCAAGGCGGGGGGCTCTTTCGCCACCACCGCCTGGCGGGAGTTTGACGCCCCGGTGGCGGTGGAACACATCCGGGCCCACGCCGGGCTGGACATCGGCGGGACCCTCATCGGGATGCACCTGCGGGATGTGGCAGTGCCGATGCGGCTGAGCCTGGATCACATCGGACAGGCCATTCTGCTGTGTGCCCGCACCCGGCCCAAGCTGATCGGCGGGGCCCGGGCAGTCTATGAGTGAGAAGGCGCGAAAACAAAATCGGGAAAGAACCCGGGGCAGGACCCTGCGGGCAGTGGGAAGGAGAACCTCTTCCCGCTGCCCGCAGGGTTTTTGCCGCCGGTAAATTAAATACTTTTCTCTGTCTGGTAAGGTTGCATCGGCCAGACAATTATTGTATGATAGAGGAAAGCCTGTGAGGGAGAGCTGCCCGACTGGCGGAAGGGAGGCACCGGTGTGAACACCACGCAGATCAAGTGTTTTCTGGCCCTGTCCGAGACACTGAATTTCACCAAGGCCGCCGCCAGGCTCTACCTGTCCCAGCCGGCCCTCAGCCGCCAGATCTCCACCCTGGAGCAGGAGCTGAACACCCTGCTGCTGATCCGGGACTCCAAAAATGTCCGGCTGACTCCGGCAGGCACCTTGCTGGCCAGTGAGCTGGGAGGGCTGTATGCCTCTCTGGAAGACCTGATCGCCCGGACCAAAACCGTGGGTATGGGGTACAGCGGCAGCCTGACCATCGGGGTGCTGGAGAGCCAGTGGATGGGGGGAACCTATACCCGGCTGTGCAGGGATTTTATCAAGCGGTATCCCAGCATAGATTTCCGGCTGCAGCAGGGGTCCTTTGGCCAGCTCCGGCAACAGCTGATTGACGGGCGGATTGACGCGGCCATTACCCTGGAAGTTGACATCCAGGATATGAGCGGTGTGGTCTGGCGGGTATTTGAGCAGGACAACGCGGTATTCGCCGCCTCCACCAGCCTGCCTGTCTGCCGGAAAGAGGTCGTCAAAGCGGAGGACCTGGCGGGGGAGACCCTGCTGCTGATCTCCCAGGAGGACAGCCGCGCCGGGCACGACAAGCTGCTGGAACAGCTGAAGCTCCTGGGCTGGGTCCCGGACAATATCCGGATCGGGCCGAATTTTGCCACCATCACCCTGTGGATTGAGGCGGGATTGGGCATCGGCGTGGTCAATCACTTCTCCGCCCTGACCAAGAATCCCTCCATTCGTCTGCTCTCGGAAATCCCGGTGGGAGACGCCTCCGCCTGTGTGGTATGGAGGAAGAACAACCTGAATCCCGCCATCGCGCTGTTTGCCGAGCTGCTGGAGGGCTGGCCGGACAAGCAATAACAGATTGCTATCGGACGAATCGAATTCTCTATTTCCCTTTTGCCCCGGCGCACTCTAAAATTGAGGTATCAATTCGCTTGGAAAGGGGCGATTCCATGAATTCCTTTGAAAAAATCCAACACTGCTTTGAACTGACCCCTGTGGCCCGCCGCCAGGACATCCCCGTCTATCCCATGATGCTGCTCTATCCCGGCAAGGTGGCCGGTATGACCCAGAAGGAGATCATCTCCGACACCGACAAGTGGCTCCAGGCCCTGGACATCACCTTCCAGAAGGTGGGCTATCCGGACCTTTGCCAGGGAAATGGACCGGAAGACGTCATTTTCCTGATGGGTCTGGAGGCGCTTCGCCCCGGCTTTGAGCTGGGAGAGGACGAGTCCTACCAGTTCAAGGAGAGCTGCCACATGGAGGTGGAGGACTACCAGGACATCATCGACCATGGATACATGCAGTGGTATAACCGCTACCTGTGCACCATCCAGCACCCGCCCATGACCGGACCTGAGATGGGCCAGCGCTGGATGCAGGTGGGAATGAATGCCGCCAAGGTGGGACAATATCTGGGCTCTCACGGAGTGTGCCCCATCCACGGCACTGCCTCCGGAACCCCCTTTGACACCCTGTCCATGGTGCGCTCTTTCCAGGAGTTTATCTTTGACCTGTACGATGAGCCCGACCTGGTGAAGGCCGCCATCAACAAGGGCACTCCGGAGGTGCTGGGCAACATCCTGGGCACCCTGGAGCACTCCCCCGTGAAGCGGGCCAGCCTGTACGCCATGCGTTCCGACGCCAACTCCATCTCCCCGGAGATCTTCGAGGAGTTCTCCTGGCCCTCCCTGAAGGAGCTCATCCTGGGCCTGCACGGCGCCGGCGTCCAGGTGGTGGTACACGCCGACGGCAACTGGCTGCCCATGCTGCCCAAATTCCTGGAGGTGCCCAAGGGCAGCGTGATGATCGAGCTGGACGGCGTGACGGATATCCACGCCGCCCATGAGATCCTCAAGGGCTGGCAGGCCATCCGGGGCGACGTGCCCGCTACGCTGATGGCTTTCGGCACACCGGACGAGGTGTCCGCCTACTGCGCCGACCTGGTGGAGATGGCCATGGGCGGCGGCTTCGTGGTGGGCTCCGGCTGTGAGATCCCCCTGAACTGCAAACTGGAAAATCTTAAGGCTCTGATGGACTCTGTCCGGGCATAATTTTGGAGGTGCATACAATGAGTGAAGTGTTGAAGCAAATCGGCGAGGCCCTGGAAAAGGGCAAGCGCAAACTGGTGGTGCAGTATGTGCAGCAGGCCATTGACGAGGGAATTCCCCCCCAGCAGATCCTCACCGAGGGGCTGCTGCCCGGCATGGACCGGGTGGGCGTGAAGTTCCGGGACAACGAGATTTTCGTGCCGGAGGTGCTGGTGGCTGCCCGCGCCATGAACGCCGGCGCGGAGCTGCTCAAGCCTCTGCTGGCCGAGGCCGGCGCCACCAGCGTGGGCAAGATCGTGCTGGGCACCGTGAAGGGCGATCTGCATGACATCGGCAAGAACCTGGTGAAGATGATGATGGAGGGCAAGGGCATCGAGGTCTTTGACCTGGGTGTGGATGTGTCCCCCGAGGCCTTTGTCCAGGGCGCCATTGAGCATGACGCGGACCTGATCGGCTGCTCTGCCCTGCTCACCACCACCATGCCTGTGATGGGTGAGGTGGTCAAGGCTGCGGAAGCTGCCGGGATCCGGGACAAGGTAAAGATCATGATCGGCGGCGCGCCGGTCACCAAGGAATTCTGTGAGAGCATCGGCGCCGACGCCTACACCGACGACGCGGCCAGCGCCGCCATTAAGGCGTACGAGCTGCTCACCACCTGAGGGCGCTGAAGCAATGTAGAAAATCCGGCATGGTTCCACTGGAACCATGCCGGATTTTTCAATGTCGGATCATGCGGGTGTACAGGGTCTCCATCAGCTTTTGCAGGGGCCTGAACAGCACCAGGGCGATGACAAAATTGCCCGCGGCGTGAACCAGGTCAAAGGGAATGCCGCTGATCCACCAGGTGAGGGCGAAGGCCCAGCCGCCCACAAAGAGGTAGACCGGCGCGCACAGCGCCCCGAAGGCCAGGCCGAAGCAGCCGGACACCAGGGCCCAGACCAGAGGGGAGCGCTGGCTGTGCAGGCACCAGGCGACAATGGCCAGGATCAGCCAGATGTAGAGGTAGTTGATGGACCACAGGTTGAAGCCGTAGATCAGAAATTCCAGCAGAACATAGGTGTAGATGGGGTAGAGGGCCTTGCGCCCGAAAGTGATGGAGAACAGGATCACCAGCAGGGAAACCGGCTCGATGTTGGGCAGGCCTGCCATGAGCAGCTTGCCCAGAAAGCACATGGCGCCCAGGATTGCGAAGAGAACCAGCTCCGGGACGGTGATCCCCCTGCGGGCGGGGGTCATACCGTGTACACCAGCTGGAAGCTGTCCCCGTCCTGGATGGGAGTGGTGTCCGCGCCGGTGGTGGTCATCTCGCCGTTCTGGTACAGGGCCCAGTAGGCGCCGCTCTCCTCAAAGATGGCGTCCTCGCCGTCCACCGTGAGGATGTACAGGCCGAATTCCCCGTCTTCCCCGGCCACCAGGCCCTCGGCCAGCAGCACCTCGCCCAGGTACTCGCTGTCGGTGTGATAGGTGAATTCCTTGCTGCTGCCGTCGCCGTGAACCACTTCCACGGTGATGGTCTTGGCGCCCTGCGTGGCGGCGGGGCGGGTGGCGAAGTAGATGCCGATCATGGCGGCGACCACCGCCACGATCACCACCACAGCGAGGATGAGTTTGGTCTGTTTTTTCATGTTGGTTTCCTCCTGTTCAGTGAATGCTTACCCGGACAAAACGGCCGCGGCGCACCTGAGCGCCGCGGCCGTTTTCCCGCAGTAAGTCCGGGCAGCCCCAGAGCTCGTGGAGCTTCCCGTATCTACAGAAACTGCGTAGGTCTTCTGACTCGCGCCTGTGGGCCTGTGGGCCCGCGTCTCTCCCGCCTTCCCGAATTGCTTCAGTGACTGGCTTTCGCCTGGGAGAGCCTCAGCGGCATACAGCGGCGGTACCGTTCGGGATTCTCACCCGATTGTCTTGTTCAACCGGCGCAGTGCCTGACACCCTGCGCCGGTCACGCAGTCTTGTATTCCATTGTCGGTCCGGGCCGGGTTACGCGCCGGCGTAGTACTCCGTCACCGCCTGGAAGAAGGCGTCCAGGTTCTCCCAGGGGGACATGGGCGGGATGTCGCAGCCGGAGGAGATCACGAAGTTGGGGTAGCTTCCGCACTGCTCCATGACGTGGGTCACACAGGCGCGGACGCTGTCCGGCGTGCCGTTGCGCAGCTCGCCGGCGGGATCCACGTTGCCCATCACCAGCACGTCCGACGGGGCGGCGGGGAGCACGTCCTTCAGATCGATGCAGTTGCCGAAGTGATACCCTCTGGCTCCCAGCTGATAGATGTCCGGGGCCAGCTGGGGCACGGTGTTGCCGCAGTTGTGATAGAACAGGGCGAAGTCCTCGTCCTGCACCGCATCAATGATCTGCTTCACATAGGGGTGGGAGAACTCCTTGGCCATGGCGGGGGAGAGCAGGCCGGTGAGGGGTTCCGCCATCAGAATGCCGTTGGCGCCCGCCTCCTTGTAGGCCTGGCAGTAGCGGATGAGAAATTGGGTGGCCTTGTTCAGGACGGTGTGGACCATGTCCGGCTCCTCGTAGCAGTACACCAGGGCCTCGCTGACGTCCATCAGACGGCCGGCCAGGGAGAAGGGGCCGATGGTGCCGGCCAGCACCGGGCGGTCCTGGATGAGCTGGGCAGCCTGACGGATGGCATCCACGTAGATGCCGGTGCGGCCCTCGCCCACGTCGGGGATCCGCAGGGCATCGGCATCCTCCTCAGATTCCACCAGGGCTCCGATGACGGTGGGTACCTCATCGTCGGAAAACCGCACCTGGGAGCCGAAGGCCTCCGCCTCCACAGACAGATCCATCAGACTGACGCTGGCCGCCATGAGGGCCCTGTCCGCCACCAGTTTCATGCCCCGGGCCTGAGTTTCACTGGAGGAGATCAGCTCCCGGACGGTGATGCCCATCAGCTGTACCGAGGGGAACGACAGCACCGGAAGCGCCGCCTTCTGATCCTCTGCAATGGTGTCGGCGACCCACTGTTTCATAGAGAAGTGACCCATTCTGAAGCATCCTTCTTTCGTATAGGAATGAGATACAATTGATAGTCCAAGCATAGCAGGTGCGGGGGAAAAAGTGAAATCGGATGATTGCATAGGTCGATAACGAAAATAAATCGAAAATCCCGGGAAAACCGGGGAGAACACCGTGGACAAAAGAACTTTTGGTGTGCTATCCTGAGGATAAGAATGCGATCGGAGCGGATTGCGGCCGCGCCGGTATGGAGGGTGAGGTTCTATGCAGATACAGGTAGAGAGCCAGCAGGGGCGCAGGACGTGCCAGGCCAGTCCCGGACAGACTCTGCTGGATGTGCTGCGGGATACGGTCCAGCTCCAGGCCCCCTGCGGGGGAAACGGCTCCTGCGGGAAGTGCCGGGTCATCCTGGTGGAGCCGGAAGGGGAACGGACGGTGCTGGCCTGTCAGACCCAGCCCCGGGACGGAATGGTGGTGCGGGTGCCCCGGCAGGAGCCCCTCCAGGTGGCTCTGGACGCGGAGGCCCGGACGGATTTTCAGCCGGACCCCGGACAGACCGGATGGGGCATTGCCTGCGACATCGGAACCACCACGGTGGTGTGCCGCCTGGTGGAGCTGGCCACAGGGAAGGCGCTGGCGGTGCAGGGCCGGGGCAATGTCCAGTGCAGCTTCGGTGCGGACGTCATCTCCCGGATCAAGGCGGCGATGGACGGCCAGCTCTCCCAGCTGACCCAGGCCATCCGGGAACAGCTGTCCGAAATGATTGTGGAGCTGTGCCGGAAGGCGGGGGTGGAACCGGAGCGGGTTGCCTCCATGGCGGTGGCGGGCAATACCACCATGTGCCATCTGCTGATGGGACTGGATCCGTCCGGCCTGGGCGTGGCGCCCTTTACCCCGCTCTCCCGGTTCGGGGAGAGCGTTCCGGCCCGGGACCTGCAATTGCCCTTTGACGGACCGGTCTATGTGTGTCCCGCTGTCTCCGGGTACGTGGGGGGCGACATCACTGCAGACCTGCTGGCCGCGGGGATGGACCGGATGGAGCGCCCTGCCTTGCTCATCGATGTGGGCACCAACGGGGAGATGGCCCTGGGCTGCGGGGATCACTTTGTGTGCTGCTCCACCGCGGCGGGGCCGGCCTTTGAGGGGGCGCAGCTCTCCTGCGGGATGACCGCTGCGCCGGGCGCCATTTCCGCCGTGGAGTGGACGGACGGCGCGGTGCGCTGCGCCACCATCGGCGGCGTGGAGGCCGCGGGGATCTGCGGCTCCGGCCTTCTGGACGCGGTGGCCGTCATGCTGGATCTGGGGGCTGTGGACGAGACGGGCCGTATGCTGGACCCGGAAGAGGACGAGATTCCGGAACAGGCGGAGCCCTATCTCTTCCTCACGGAAGAGGAACAGCCCGCCTTCCGCCTTACCCCCCGAGTATACATCACCCAGGGGGATGTGCGCAAGCTCCAGTTGGGCAAGGGGGCGATTGCCGCCGGAGTGCAGGTGCTGCTGGACGCCTACGGCATCCAGCCCGGTCAGGTGGGCCGGCTGCTGCTGGCCGGCGGCTTCGGAAGCTATCTCCGGCCGGAGAGCGCCGCCCGCATTGGCTTGTTCCCGGCGCAGATGCTGCCCGTCACCCGGGCCATCGGCAACTCTGCCGCCGAGGGGGCGCGGCTGGCGCTGATTTCGCAGCCGGCCCGGGACAGACTGGGCCAGCTGCAGGACACCATGTCTTATCTGGAGCTGTCCGGGCTGGCCGCCTTCAACAGCGCCTATATGGACGCCATGATGTTTCCGGAGGGGGAAGAGTGAGATGAATATACAGGAAGCGTTGGATCTGGCCCAGGCGTGCGGGTTCTCCCACTGGGGCGAGATGAATCTGGAAAAACTGGCATTTCTCCCGGAAGTGCGGGAGATGTGTGCCGCTGGCACCTGTGGTCAGTACGGCAAATGCTGGTCCTGTCCCCCTGCCTGCGGTTCACTGGAGGAGATAGCCCGGAAGGCACGGCAGTATTCCGCCGGCATTCTGGTGCAGTCCACCGGGGAGATGGAGGACGATTTTGACGTGGAGGCCATGATGGACACCGAGAAGCTGCAAAAGCAGCGGTTCCTGGCGCTGGTTGATCAGATGCGGGCGCGGGAGCCAGACTGTCTGCCCATGGCGGCGGGCAGGTGTACCGTGTGCCAGACCTGTGCCTATCCGGAGCCGTGCTGGTTCCCGGAGCGAATGATTCCCTCCATGGAGGCCTATGGGATTTTTGTCTCCCAGCTGTGCACGGACTCCGGACTGGGGTACTACTACGGGCCCAAGACCATTACCTATACCAGCTGCGTTTTGTTTGGCCGGAAAAATGAGCTGCCGGGCTGAGGCCGGGCGGCCGGCTTCCGCCATCCTGAAATCGTGAACACCCGGGGCCCTGCGGACAACGCAGGGCCCCGGGTGTTTGTGCGGGGGGATAAAATTCAGACGAAGCAGCGCACCAGGTTGTAGCAGCTGATGGCGGTGATGGCGATGAGCAGCCAGAAGAACAGGCGGTCCACGCCGGCGTTGCTCAGCTTCTTGCTGATGCCGCGGCCCAGGGTGCCGCCCACAATGCCGCCCACCACCATGACGATGAGCACGGGCCACGCAAAGTCCGGCACCGTGTTGCGCACCAGGGTGCTCAGGAAACTGGCCGCCTGGGAGAACAGGATGACGTACAGGGAGTTGAGGGCGGCGGTCTTGGTGTCCATGGAGAAGAAGTAGTAGAGCACCGCCAGGTTGATGGGGCCGCCGCCGATGCCCAGGAAGGCGGACAGCAGGCCCAGCACCAGGCCGATGATCACGCAGGCCGCCGGGTTTTTCACGTCCAGGGTGGTGATGCGGGGGCGGTTCAGGGTGTAGACCAGCACGCCCAGGGTGAGGAGGATCATCATCACCTGCTGGGCGATGGATACCGCAGAGCCGCCGGCGGAGCGGACGATCTCAAACAGCTCCTTGCCGGCGATGCCGCCCACCGCGGCGCCGATGGCCAGCAGGGTGCCCCGGCGGGGTTCCACCTTCACCTCGCCGCCCCGGCTGCGGAGCATGGAGGTGATGGTCATGGCCAGCACGGTGCAGCCGGACAGGAAGCTGACGGTGGCCACCGGCATGCCGGAGGTGGCGTCCAGCACCGGTTTGATGATGACGCCGCCCCCCACGCCGCTGATGCCGCCGATGGTAGTGGCCAGCAGGCAGATGAGAAAGCTGAACAGAATCTGCATGCTCCGGGCTCACCTCCTCTCAGCGCAGGTAGGCGAAGCGGTTGTCGTACTCACCCAGCAGGGGCAGGCAGTAGTCCTGGAAGGCGGGGGCGATGCTGGCCCCGTCCGGGCCGATCCACTCCAGGGGGAACTTCTTCTCCGCGTTGGCCACCTGCTCCAGGGGGATCAGGCAGGTCTGGGAGCGGTACTCCGGCTCCCGGACGGTCTGGAAGCCCACCATGAAGCCGGTCTTGCCCTCCGCGGCGGAGCGCACCGCCACGGCGCCGGCCTCCTCGGCCTCTCTCTGGTCCACCTGGGACATGAGGCCCACGCTCACCCGGCCCAGCAGGCCGGGCTTCTCGGAGCGGGACTTGAGCCCCGTCTCCTGCATGATCATGTCGCTGAGGGTCTGGGCGGCGCCGCCGGGGATCTTGTGGCCGAAGCCGTCCACGATGCCCGAGTCGGCCACGGGAGAGCCGTCGGCGTAGTGGATGCCCTCGGACACGGTGACCAGCAGGCCCCGGCCCTTGGCCCACTTCTCCTTGACCGCAGACAGGAACTGCTCCTTGTCAAAGTCGGTCTCCGGCAGGTACACCAGGTGCTCGCAGGGCATCCGGTCGGCAAAGAGGGCGGAGGCGGCGGTGATCCAGCCGGCGTTGCGGCCCATGAGCTCCATGACCACCACATGGATGGGCAGGGCGGAGGCGTCAAAGGCCAGCTCCAGGGCAGACACGGCGGCGTATTTCGCCGCGCTGCCGAAGCCCGGGCAGTGGTCGGTGACCGCCAGGTCGTTGTCGATGGTCTTGGGGATGCCGATGACCCGCAGCTCATAGCCGGACTGGCAGGCCAGCTGGTAGACCTTGTGGCAGGTGTCCATGGAGTCGTTGCCGCCGTTGTAGAAGAAATAGCGGATGTTGAACTTCTTGAAGCACTCCAGCACCGCGGGGTAGTCCGCGTCGGTGAGCTTGCGCCGGCAGGAGCCCAGGGCGGAGGCGGGGGTGCGGGAGAGCAGGCCCAGCTCCTCATCGGAGAACCGGCCCAAATCCATCAGGTCCCCGGCCAGGATGCCCTCGGCGCCGAACCGGGCGCCGTAGATGGTCTCGATCTCCGGATGGCGCTTGGCCTCCCGCACCGCCCCCAGCAGGGAGCTGTTGATCACCGGGGTGGGGCCGCCGCCATGGGCGATGAGCATATTTCCGTTCAGCATAGCGTTCTCTCCTCCCTCTCACACGGTGGACAGGTCGTCGTCCTTCATGCACAGATGGACGGCGCCCACCTTGAAGGTCTTGGGCAGGGCCAGGATGTTGGGGTTGGGCCCCACGAACTTCCGCTTGGCGTCCTCCAGGGCCTCCTCGAAGGTGGCCCGGGTCTTCAGCCCCATGCCCCGGGCGATGCCCGGCTCCTGGGCGCCCACGATGTAGATGGCGGAGGTGTTCATCTCGGCGATGTGGCCGCAGCTCATCATGGAGAAGCCGTGGAAGGGGTGGAAGGCGTTGCAGAAGCGGTATTTGCGGATGTACTCCTGGTTGGTGGCAAAGTACTCGCCGTACCGGTCCATGTCGGGCAGGACCTGCATATAGTCGTGCTGGAACATCTCATACAGCTCCCGGAGATAGGGCCAGCGCTCGTCGTGGAAGTAGCCGTTGCAGATGGAGGAGCAGATGATGACGCAGTTGTCCGTCATCACCCGCTTGTGGCGGATGACCTGGGCGGACAGGGCCTGCATCATCTGGATGGGGTTGGTGCCCATGCCGTTGCCGTAGTGGAAGTCCTGGGGCATGCCGAAGACCATCACGTCGAACTTCTCCTCCGCCCAGGGCACATAGGTGCGCTTGTTGGCGACCTTCCAGGACTCAGGCTGCATCACCTTGGCGTAGCCGGAGTAGATGGCGATCTGCCGGGAATAGGTGTCCAGCACCGCGTCGCAGCAGAAGAAGGGGTGGCCCATCTTCTCCTCCATGTGCATGCCGATCTCGTCGAACTTGGTGCGCATGAGGGAGTGGCCGGACACGGGGGTGAAGTCGGAGCGGTGCATCACCTTGGGCACGTGGTGGCTGGCGATGCTCCGCCAGTGGGTGATGCCGGTGGCGCAGTGCTTGTAGCCGCCGGAGTAGCCGCCGTAGGGGTTGCCCTGGGTGTGGCCGATGAGGATGGGGATGTCGCACTCAAAGACGTACTTGTTCATCAGCACCGGGTCGCCCCGGTGGGTGACGCCCAGGTCGACCATGTGCTCGGGGTCCTCGCTGTCGTGGCTGGTGATCTGGTTGGTCCAGTAGAACTCGTTGAACAGCTCCTCGCCCAGGATCTTCTTCATCTCCGGCACGGTGGCCCGGGGGTGCAGGCCGTTGGAGAACAGCAGCAGGATGTCCTTCTTGTCCACGCCGGCCTCGTACAGCTCGTCCAGGCAGGCCCGGATGGACACCCGGCGGTGGGCGGTGGGCTGGGTGCCGCCCTTGACGATGTCGGGGATGACGAACACCACGCTCTTTCCCGGGCCGGCCAGCTCCCGCAGGGGCTTCATGCCCAGTGGGTGGCGGATGGACTCCAGGGTGGCGGCGTACAGGCTGTCCCAGTCCTGGGGCAGGCAGGGGGGATCGGGCACGGTCTCGCCGGGGATAAAGACCTTGGTGCTGTCGGGCAGCTCGGCGCTCATCAGGCCGTTGCCGTATTCAAACTCAAGCTTCACAGGCTGTCACTCCTTAGTTTCCCAGGTAGGTTTTGATGATTTCCAGGTATTCGTCGGGGTAGAAGCCGATCTCCCCCTGGAAGCGGGTGAGGGCGATGAGGCCGCCGTCGATCTCGTCGATGGAGGCGAGCATCTCGGCGTTGTCCACCTTCAGACCGCCGCCGTACACCACGTCCAGACCGCCGGTGCGCTCCTTGACGAAACGGGCGATCATGGTGATGTAGTCCTTGCCGGCAGGGGTCTTGCCCGGGCCGATGGACCACACCGGCTCGTAGCCGATGACCACCTTGGAGGTGTCCACCCCGTCCAGGCCCACGCTGAGCTGTTCGCCCAGCACGTCCTGCCAGTGCTCCTGCTCCTCGCTCTTCTCGCCGATGCAGTACAGCACGGTGAGACCCTGCTCCACCGCCAGGCGGATCTCCTGGTTCAGCAGGCGGTTGACGGCGGCGGTGTCGGTCACCCCGGCCTCGGCCAGGATGCCCGCCTTGTCGTTGCGCTCCTCGCAGTGGCCGATGATGGTGGAGGCGCAGCCCATAGCCTTGGCGATGGAGGCGGGACGGTTGGTGGTGAAGGCGCCGAAGTTGCCGCCCACGGCGGTGTTCATCCGGTAGACGCCCTGGCAGCCCACCTGGACGGGGCTGCCCTCACACCGGGCGCCCACGGCCCCCAGGATGTGGGCCTCGGGGAAGTACTGGACGAACTCCACCTGGCCGGGGTCATAGTGCTTCAGACCCTCCTGGGTGTGGGCGACGATGTAGCTGCCCCAGTCCTTCAGCGGGGCGATGCGGTTGACGCCGCCGTACTCCACGGGGACGTCGAACCGCTTCAGGTTCAGATACAGATGCTTCATGACGGTGTCCCCCTCACTTCTTGTAGAAGTCGATCATGTCCTCCAGGGACTTCTGCTCCACCAGAGGGGCCTTGCCGTAGGAGCCGAAGTTGACGATCAGGGAGCCCACGGCCTCCTTCACGCCGGCCTCCACCCGGCTCATGAGCAGGGCCACGTCGTCATCGGGCACATTGCCAGTGAGGACGGTGTCCATGATGGGCGGGAAAAACACCCGGGGATCGAAAGCGGACTTTTTCTCCTCCAGCAGGGCGTACACGCCGCCGATAGAGGGGCTCTCCCGCAGCTCCGGCTGCTGGGCGAACAGCTCCTTCATGTTCCGGGTGACCGCCAGGCGGATGTCGGTGTCCACGTTGATCTTGCGGATGCCGCAGGGAATGGCGGCGATGAGCTCGTCCACGTTGATGCCGTAGGCGTTCTGGATGTCGCCCCCCAGGTCGTTGATCTCCTTGACAATGTACTGGGGGACGGTGGAGGAGCCGTGGCTGACCAGGGCGCAGAAGATGCCCAGACGGTTGATGCATTCCTTGATGGCGATGGGGATCTCCCGGCGGAGCTTGGCGTTCTTGCCCTTGTTGGCCCCGTGCTGGGTGCCGTAGGAGATGGCCAGGGCGTCCACCCCGGTCTCCTGGATAAATCTCACGGCATCCAGGGGGTTGGTGTAGGTGGAGGTGGCGGCAAAGACATGGTCCTCCTGGCCGCCCAGCACCCCCAGCTCGCCCTCCACGCTGACGCCCCGGGCGTGGGCGTACTTCACCACCTCCCGGGTCAGCTCGATGTTCTGCTCCAGGGGCAGGGAGGAGCCGTCGATCATGACGGAGGTGTAGCCCCCCTCGATGGCGGCCACGCAGGAGTCGAAGTCCTTGCCGTGGTCCAGGTGGAGCACCACGGGGATGGGGGAGTTCTCGCCGTACTTCTTCACGGCGTTGGCGATGTTCCGGGCGCCCTTCTTCTTGTCCTCCAGGGTGCCGTTGGCAAAGTCCACCCGGCCGCCCATGAAGGCGTTGGCCAGGTCCGCGCCCTGCAGGATGGCGGGGGAGCGGAAGGTCTCGTGCATTTCAATGACGGCCTTGGCCTGGGCCACGGCGTTGACGTTAAACGCGCCCTGGGCGTAGTTGTGGGCCTCGGCGGCCTCCATCAGGGGTCTCAGCGGTACTAATGGCATGATGTAGTTCCTCCTTATTCACATTCGCCGGCGTACACAAGACGGCCGGCCACATAGGTTTCTCTCACGTTCAGTTCCTCGTCCAGCACCACCAGGTCCGCGTCCTTGCCCGGGGCGATGGAGCCCTTGCGGTAGCTCAGGCCCACCAGCCGGGCGGGATTGGCGGTGAGCAGGGGCAGCACCCGCTCCACGCTCTCCCCGGTGAACTTCACCAGGTTTTTCAGGGCCTGGCCGGTGGTGAGGGTGGAGCCGGCCCGCACGCCGTTGCTGGCCAGCTTGGCGTCCCCGTCCTCCACCACCACGTCGTTGACCCCCAGCTTGTAGTGCCCGTCGGGCAGGCCGGCGGCCTGGATGGAGTCGGTGACGGCCACCACCTTGTCCCAGCCCTTGCAGGCCAAGAGCATCCGCACGGTGCCGGGGTGGAGATGCCGTCCGTCGCAGATGGCCTCGCAGTACACCGGACGCTCCAGCACAGCCCCCATGATGGCCGGCCGGTGCTGGTGGAACAGCCCCATGGCGTTGAAGGTGTGGGTGCAGCTGGCGGCCCCGGCGTCGATGGCCCGGATGGCGGTCTCATAGTCCGCGCCGGAGTGGCCGATGGCGATGGTCACCTTGCCGGCCAGCGCCTCGATGAGCTCCACCACCCCGTCCACCTCCGGGGAGACGGTCATGTACCGGATGGCGCCCTCCGCCGCCTGCTGATAGCGGTGGAAGAGGGCGGGGTCACCGGTGCGCAGCAGGTGCTCCGGCATGGCGCCCTTGTACTCACTGGCCAGGAAGGGACCCTCCAGGTGGATGCCCAGCAGCCGGGCCCCGTCCTCCGGATGGTCCATGGCCGCTCTGGCCTGGCCGATGCACCACAGGGTCTGCTCCGGCGTGTCGGTGAGGATGGAGCACAGCCAGCCGGTGGTGCCGTTCCGGGCAAAGAACCGGGAGATCTTCCCAAAGTCCTGGGCGGTGGCGGCGTTCACGTCCACCCCGTCTCCCCCGTGGGTGTGCAGGTCCAGGAAGCCCGGCGCCAGCATCCGGCCGCCCAGGTTTTTGACCCGCAGGCCGGCGGGGTTCAGCTGGCCGACGGCGGCGATCCGGCCGTCCTCCACCAGCAGGTCCGCCTGCTGGAAGCGGCCGTCCACGTAGACGCTGCCGCCGGTAAAGAGCAGTTTCTCTCCCATGGCGCGCCTCTCAGAAGGGCTGGGCCGCCGCGATGGCATTGGTATAGATGGCGGCGTCCGGGTGGTTCTGGAGCAGGGTGACGGGGAAGGCGGCGGTGACCTCGCCGTAGGCGGCCTGGCGCACCACGGCCCGGTGCCACTCCCGGAACACGCCCAGGCGCACCTTCCGGGCGCCCAGGATCTGCTTGATGCCGATGGTGACCGCCTTGTTGGGCATGGCGGCGATGGCGCCGCCCCGGTCGCCGATGGCGTTGGCGGTCTTGGTCTCCGGGGTCAGGGTGAGCACCCGGGTGCCCAGGGCGGCGAACTGCTCCGGCGTCAGCTCCGGCTGGGCCTCGTTGAAGGCCAGGTGGCCGTTGATGCCGATGCCGCCGAAGGCGATGTCCACGCCGCCCAGCTCCTCAATGAGCCGGTCGCCCCGGCCGGGATCGGCGGGGTCGGGGAACACCCGCTGTTCGGGAGGCATGAGCAGGTCCGGATCCACCTTGGTGTACACCGTGCGGTCCATGAAGCCCCGGAAGGACAGGGGACTTTCTTTGTCGATATAGGTCTCGTCGTCGTTGAGGTACTCGTCCATGTTGAAGAACCAGCAGTTCTTCAGGCTCACCCGGTCCCGGTTCACCAGCCGGACAAAGATGGGGTACTGGCCCACGGGGCCCACGGGGCAGATGAAGACGGTCTTCTCCCCCCGGGCGTTGTGCTCCTTGATGGTGTTCACCATCTCCAGAGCCATCTCATAGAAGACCTCCCCGGAGTCCCCCAGAGGATAGACGGGGATCTTGGCGTTTTTGCCCAGGTCCTGGGCGGGGATCTGAAAGTAATCCATATTTGCATGCCTTCCTTTCCGGCCCGTCAGAAGAGATGGGCCACATTGAGTTCGCGGATGATTTCTACGATTTCCTTGGTTCTGGTGCATCCGAATTTGCGCAGCAGACTTTTGATCTGTGTTTTGACGGTGACCACCTCCACACAGCGGATGGCGGCGATGTCCTTGATTTTCTTTTCCTCCAGAAGCAGGCGGACCAGTTCCCGTTCCGCTGCAGTGAGCTGGGAGACCGTGCTGATGAAGAACAGCAGGCTGCGTTCGGAGCTGCGCAGGCGGGAGTACTCCTTGAGCAGCAGATTCTGAATTTTGCCGTCCAGCAGAGGACGCCCTTCGTAGGCGCTGCGGATGTGCAGAAGAAGTTCTTTGTCCGGACAGCCTTTTACGATGTAGTCCACCGCTCCGGCGCCCATGGAGGTGAGGATGATGTTGTCCGTCTCGTGGGCGGTGAGAAAGAGAATCTTCAGTTCCGGCTTTTTCTCCAGAATGTGTTCCGTGGCCCGGATGCCTGCGGTGATGGTCTCCATCTCGATGTCCATAAGGATCAGATCTGCAGGGGTGGACAGGGCCAGGGCCTCGATCTCCCGGCCGCTGCCGGCACTGCCCGCCACGGTGATGTCCGGCTGCTGGTTGAGGGTGTCGCATAGATCTTCCCGCAGCAGTTCAAAATCCTCGGCGACAAGAATGCGGATCAAGACGATGCACCTCCTCCAGCTTTTGCGCGTACAGTGTAGCGGGGCAGCAGGATGAGAAAGGACGTGCCGCCCCCGGCCCGGTTTTCCACCCGGAGAGAGCCCAGGTGGCTGCGCACGATGGTGCGCACGTGGTACAGCCCCATGCCCCAGTTGAAGTTGCTGTTTTTTCCGGAGTAGAAGGGCTCAAAAATATGCTTTAGATCCGAGGGCGGAATGCCGGTGCCCCGGTCCCGCACCTCCAGCACGGTGTACAGCCGCTCCTGGTGGCTGACCAGTTCCACCGGATAGTCGTGTCCGGTCTCCAGCGTGGCCTCCCAGCCGTTGGTGAGCAGGTTGTACAGCGCCTCGCTGAGATAGTTCTCGTCGGCCAGCACCTGGACGGCCCCGTCCAGTTCCAGACGGAGCTTTCCGTCTGGATACTTCTTGTAAAACCGGTCCTGTGTAATCTCTCCCAGCCGGTCCAGATTCACGGGAATCAGGCGGACAGATTTGGCCTTCACGGTGCGGTAGAGTTCCTCGGAGCGGGAGATGAGCAGTTCATTGCCGCCGGACAGGCTGTCTGTATATTCCAGCAGCTTATCCAGGTCTGGGCTGGGCTGGGCCAGCTCTGCCCGGATCCGCTTGTACAGCACCCGGTTGGCCAGCAGCTGGTTCTTGATGCTGTGGACAAAGACGCTGGCTCCGGTACGGGCCACATCAAATTTCCGTTCCAGCGCCACGTCCTCCCGATCGCTGGAAAAGCTGTCCTGAGTGAAGCGGGCCAGGCTGACCAGGCCCACCACTCCGCAGATCACATTCATCGCCACCAGAAACACATGGCCCGGCACGGTGAGGCTGTACTGCAGATAGCCCAGCCCCTTGATCCACAGGTAGTCATAGCTGTAGAAGCGGTAGATCTGGCCGGGGTCCTGCCCGGAGTAGAGCAGGTACAGGGCCGACAGAGCGACGGGACACAGGGCGACGGCAAAAAACTGCCGGCGGCAGAAAGAGATGGTGATGGAGCGGAACTCATGAATCAGAAGAACCAGGGCCAGCACCACATATCCGATGACCCACACCCAGGAGAAGCAGTACAAGGCTGCCTGAGTCCAGGGCGCGATGTCCACCAGCCAGCGGTACAGATGGGGAAAGTAGAGCACCAATGTGACGATGGGACAGACCGGAACCAGCCGCCGCACCCAGGGGTGTTTGCGTACGGGAGCGGCCATGGAGTAGGCCATAGCCAGCTCCAGCAGACATAGGGGAAACAGGTGCCGTCCCAGGGCCAGCAGATAGCCCGTCTGATTCAGGGTGATGAGCTTATACTGCAGCCAGATGCGCACCCCCGGGGAAAAGAACAGGAACCGCTCCATCTCCGCCGTGACGCCGCCCCGCTTGGCGATGACGATCATGATGCCCATGAGGAACAGCATCAGGGAAAAGCAGGTGGCGGCCAGGAGCAGGGACTCCCGGTTCTTCTTCACAATGAGCACCGCAAGACAGCCTGCCAGCAGCCCTGCTACCAATACAATGAGCATGGGGTACACTCCTTTCCGGCAATGGATCGGCTAAGGCTATTTTAGCCGGAATGGTGGAGTTTGTAAATCAGAAATCGCGGATGCCGTTATCCCTGTGAGACAGCGCCCAAGAAGTAAGGGGCGGCGGCGTGCCGCCGCCGCCCCTTGCAAGGCAGAAATCTGTCTGGTATCCGGCCGCAGCCTTAGTAGTTGCCGGCCTCGGTGATGATGTCGTAGTTGACGTAGTCGCTGACGGGGCACTTCTCCTCCTCGGTGATGGCGCCGGAGGCTACCATCATCTCCTGCTGGAGTTCGTAGTAGCCGTCCACAGTGCCGTCCTCGATGCCGGCCAGCACTTCCTTGCCGGTAAGCCAGTCGGCGTCGCCGCGGGCCTGCATCAGCACGTCCTCCACATCCAGAGCCAGGAAGTCGGCAACCCAGCCGGAGACCTCTTCATAGTTCTCCTCCAGGGCGGCGTAGTCCATGGCCTTGAGCAGGGCGCGCATGAAGCGCACGGCCACGTCATGGTTGGCCTCCAGGTACTCGGGCATGACGATCCAGCTGGCCAGGGAGACGCTGATGTCGGAGAAGTCGGTGTTCTCAGCCAGCTTGGTGGCGTTCTCCATCTCGTCCAGGATGGTCAGGCTCTGGGGAGACCAAATGGCGCAGGCGTCCACGCCGCCGGACAGCATGGCGGTCACCACGTTGGCAGCGTCCATGTCCATGGGAGTGATGTCAGCCATGGTCAGACCCACGCTGTTCAGGGCGTTGGTCAGGATGGTCTCACTGGAGGTGCCGGAGGAATAAGCCACGGTCTTGCCGGCCAGGTCTTCCAGCTTGGTGACGTTGGGGCCGCCGATGACGGCGTCGCCGTTGGAGATGTGGGACAGGCCGATGATGGAGGCCTGGCCCTGGACGCACAGCTTGTGAGCGCCGTCGCCGATGTAGCCGAAGTCAACGGAGCCGCTCTCCATGGCGGAGATGATCACGGGGCCGGAGTCAAAGGACATGAGGTTCAGGGTGATGCCCTCATCCTCGAAGTAGCCCAGCTCCTGGGCGGCGATGACGGCCCAAAGGCTGCCGTAGTTGGGCATATAGGCCACGTTCAGGGTGACAGGCTCGGGAGCGGGCTCGCCGGTTTCCTCATCGGCAGGATCGGAGGCCGCGGTGCCGGGATCCTGGGACTGCTCTCCGGCGGGTTCGTCGTTGCCACAGGCGGCCAGGGCGAAGACCATGGACAGGGCCAGCAGCAGAGCCAATAATTTTTTCAGTTTCATTCTTACAAGTCCTCCTTTTAGGGTTGGTTGATACCGATACATACAAGCGTGTATTGCAACGGCGCAGGGCCGTTCCAAACGGGGAACTTACTTTCGGACCTCCAGGTATTCCTGATACACCTGGCTCCAGATGTGGTTCTTCAGCTCCAAGAACCGGGGGCTCATCTTGGTCTCCTGGGTGCGGGGATAGGGGATGTCAATATCCACGATGTCCTTGATGCGGCCGGGGCGGGCGCTCATGATGATGACCCGCTGAGCCAGTATGATGGCCTCATCCACATCATGGGTGATGAAGAAGCAGGTCTTGCGGTCTTTTTCCCAGGTGTCCAGCAGTTCACTCTGCAGCTGAGTGCGGGTCTGTGCGTCCAGAGCGCCGAAAGGCTCATCCATGAGCAGCACTTCCGGATCGGCAGCGTAGGCGCGGGCGATGGCCACCCGCTGCTTCATGCCGCCGGACAGTTCCTTGGGGTAGTGGTCGGCGAATTTCTCCAGCTGCACCTTGGCCAGGTACTTCATGGCATCTTCCTCGGCCTGTTTGCCCTTGATGCCCCGCATCTCCAGGGCAAACATAACATTTTTCTTTACGGTCAGCCAGGGGAACAGGGCGTACTGCTGGAAGACCACGCCCCGGTCGGTGCCGGTGCCGGTAACAGCCTTGCCGTTGCAGTATACGGTGCCGGAGGTGGCCTCGGTCAGACCGGCGATGATGTTCAGCAGGGTGGACTTGCCGCAGCCGGAGGGGCCCACCACGCAGATGAATTCATTTTCATAGATGTCCAGGTTTACCCCGTTCAGGGCGATCATCTCGCCATTGCGGGTGTTGAAGACCTTGCGGACGTTGTCGATCTTCAGCTTCAGATCTCTCGTTTCTCCTGCCATCCCGTCAGCTTCCTTTCCAAAAGTTTAATGATGTTGTCCAGGGCGACGCCGATGAGGCCGATGACAATGACGTAGGCCAGCATGGGTGCCGAGTCATAGGTTTGGTTCAGTGCCCGGATCCGCATGCCCAGTCCGGCGATGGCGCCGGTGGACTCGGCGGCGATCAGGGTGGTCAGGGCCACGGAGGCGCCCAGCCGCACAGCGGTGAGGATGAAAGGCAGGGTGGCCGGAGCGATGACCCGGATGAAAATGTCCTTGTCGCTGGCGCCCAGCACCCGGGCGGCCTTGATCAGCGTCTCGTCCACGTTAACTACGCCCTGATAGATGGTGACGCACATGGTCAGGAAGCAGGCGATGGTGATGACGATGATCTGGGGGCGGCGGCCCACGCCGGCCACGATGACGATCAGGGGCACATAGGCCAGAGGGGGAATGTTGCGGACGAACTGGATCCAGGGGTTGAGAATGTTGCGCACAGGAACATACCAAGCCATCAGAATGGCCACCGGCAGTGCGATGATGAAGCCCAGAGCATAGCCGCCGAAGACCGAAATCAGACTGCTGGAGATATCCTGCCAGAATACACCCCGCTCGATCATCTTGAGCAGGCCCTGGACGGTAAGTACAAGGTTGGGGAAGCCGCGGGCGGTCTGGGGAATGATGGACAGAAGATACCATACCACCAGCAGGGCCGCGATGGAGATGACCAACCACACCTTACCGGGAATGCGGCTGGCAAGGGACTTTTTCTTCTTCGTTTCCATGAAACTGGATCACTCCTTCTCTCCTCCCGCGCGCTGCGCGGGGGGCCACAGATTTGCGATGTTTCCGATGCTTTCAGTATAGAGGTTGGAGAGGGAAAGAAAAAGTATGAAGTTTTATCATACCAGGGGGATAAAACGACGAAATGCGCCCCGCTCACTTTGGAGCGGGGCGCGCAGAGAGGAGATTAAAGTGAGCCGTCCCGGGGGGCGGGAGGAGAGACGGGCCGGGCCGCCGGTTCCTTTGGCCGGCCTGCCTGGGAGAGCAAACCGGACTTGGCATGGAGAACGCCGGCGGCAAACCAGCAGGCTGCAAAGAACACCCACAGCAGGAAGAGAAGTGCGGGCAGCTCCTCCAGTTCGTCCAACAGCAGGTGCAAAGCCATAGCGAAGCCGGCGGAGACGGTCAGCTGGATCACGGCCGCCAACAGGGCCAGGGTGCCCAGAACTGCAGCGGCCAGCATCAGCAGGGAGAGCAGTTTCAAAGCGCCGCCGGCAATGGACAGGCGGGAAGCCCTGCTGTTTTCCGGATCCAGATGGAACAGAGGTTTTCGGAACAGATTCATTTCAACCAACACCTTCCTGTTCAGCGGCCGTAGGGCTCGGCTTCCCATTCCCGGATGGCCCCAGAGTAGCCGTCAATGGTGAATTCATACTCCATGCCGTTGTAGTAGATGGTGCCCTCATACTCCAGACGGCCGTCATCCCGGTCCAGCTCGAACTCATAGATGTCGTTCATTGTGGCCCCGGGGACGCGGTCTAGAGCGATCTGCTTGGCCTGGTCGGCGGAGATGGTGGTTGTGCCGGCGGCGGGACGGTCATATCCTTCTGCGTCAAAATCGTAGGAGAGAATGCTTCCGGAGGAGGCGTCGATCTCGTAGTCGTATTCGGTGTAGCTGCTGTCGTAGAACTCCACGTCGTAGACCTGCCGCCCGTCGTCCCAGTCCAGCTTGCTCTTCACAAAGGTGACCTGACCGGCGGTGAGCCCCGCGTGGTTCAGGGCGATCTCCTTGGCCCGGTCAGCGGTGATGGTGCCGGAGCCGGAGGGAGAGGGGGAGGCGGGAGGAGTGTAGTGCTCCGCATCCCGGTCATAGGAGAGAATGGCGCCGGAGGAGGCGTCGATTTCATAATCATACTCAGTGTAGTCGCCGGCATTGTAGAACTCCACGTCGTAGACCTGGCGCCCGTCGTCCCGCTCCAGCTGTGCCCGGACGAAGGTGACCTGAGCGGCGGTGAGCCCCGCGTGGTCCAGGGCGATCTCCTTGGCCCGGTCGGCGGTGATGGTGCCGGAACTGGTGCCGGAACCGGAGGGAGCGGCGGAGGCGGGGGGCGTGTAGTGCTCCGCATCCCGGTCGTAGGAGAGGATGGCCCCGGAGGAGGCGTCGATCTCGTAGTCGTATTCGGTGTAGCTGCTGGGATCGTAGAATTCCACGTCGTAGACCTGGCGCCCGTCGTCCCGCTCCAGCTGGGCCCGGACGAAGGTGACCTGAGCGGCGGTGAGCCCCGCATGGTCCAGGGCAATCTCCCTGGCCCGGTCGGCGGTGATGCCGTCCTGGTCTGTGCCCTGGGAGGGGAGCGGACTGGCCTGAGGGGCGGCGGAACCCGGGGCGGCGGGGCCGGTGATGATGGTGCCGGTGAGGGCGTCGATGTCATACTCATAGCTCTGGCCGCCGGCGGTGAAGTCCACGGCGTAGAAGTCCGTGCCGTTGCGCCGGTCCAGGCCGGTGGTGGAGAAGACGGCGGCGGACTGCGTCACGCCGGCGTCCTCCAGGGCGATGGCCTTGGCGGCGTCCAGGCCGATGTAGTCGGCCTGGCTGGTGGTCTGGCCGCAGGCGGCCAGGGAGAGGGTGAGCAGGGCGGCGCAGCTCACGGCGCCGAGGGTTTTCCATGTCTTTTTCATGAGAGGGTCGCTCCTTTCTGTTCTTCTTGTTGGCTCTATGCTACCAGGGCAACATGAAAGGAACATGAAAGTGGAACGGATTTCAGAAAATTTTTCCGCAGGCCGGAAAAAGCCGCGCCGCCGGAGCCGGCGGCGCGGGAAAACGGGGTTCAGGGGGCGTGCGCGGGCAGGTGGAGGGTGAAGGTGCTGCCCAGGCCGGGGCTGCTCTCCAGGCTCATGAAGCCGCCGTGGACCCGGGCGATCTGCGCCACCATGGCCAGGCCCAGGCCGGCGCCTCCCGCTTCGCTGCGGGAGGGATCTGCCTGGAAAAACCGCTGCCACACCTTGTCCTGGAGCTGGGCGGGGATGCCGATGCCGTCATCCTTCACGCTCAGCAGCAGTTCGTTCCCGGACCGGGACAGGGTGACCCAGACATGGCCCTCCGGCTTGCCGTATTTGAAGGCGTTGTCAATGAGGTTCTGCAGCAGACGGGTGAGCAGGGCCCGGTCGCCCCGGCAGGTGAGATCCGGCTGGATCCGGCAGATCAGCCGTTGGGGGGAGCAGGGCTGCTCGCCGCACACCTCCCGCGCCCAGGCGGACAGGTCCAGCGTCTCCCAGTGGGAGGTGTCCGTGCCCTGGTCCAGCCGGGTGATGGACAGCAGCTGGCCGATGAGGGCGGACATCTTGTCCGCCTGCCGGTGGATCATGGCCAGGGTCTCCCGCTGTTCCTCCGGGGTGTCGCCGTATTTCTCCGCGTATTCACAGGCGCTTTTGATGACGGCCACCGGGGTGCGCAGTTCATGGGAGGCGTCGGCGGTGAACTGCTGTTCCGCCTCAAAGGACCGCTCCAGCCGGGCGAACATCTGGTTGAAGGTGCTGGCCAGCCGGGCGAACTCGTTGTTCCCCGGCGGCACGTCCACCCGCCGGGACAGGTCGGCGGCCTCGTTGATGGCGGCCGCGGTGGAGGTGATCTGATCCAGGGGCCGGAAGGCCCGCCGGGCGATGAGGTATCCGCCCAGGGCGGAGAACAGGATGAAGACCGGCAGAATGATCAGGGCGATGGCCATGAAATTGGTGAGCACCTTGGGATTTTCCGGGGCCTCCAGCAATCCCCGTACCCATACTCCGCTCTCCCAGTCCAGCGGGAGCCAGAAGTCCAGCACGTAATACCGGGTGCCTCCGGCGTCCACTGGCCGGGTCAGACCGTTCCGGAAGGGCTCGTCGGCGGTGAAGCCCACAGGGATCTGGCCGGCCAGCAGGGATTCGCCCTGGCTGTACACCAGGGTGTACACGCCGTTGTCGTAGAAGCGGAAATTCTCGTCCAGCTGGAGGGTGTTCTCCGCCATGCCCACACAGCTCAGGTTGTCCCGGACGGTCTGGTCCAGCTGGTCCATGGCGGTCTGGGTGGACACCGAGCCGCTCACCAGGAAGAGAAAGCCCATGAGCAGCGCCGCCATGAGAATCATGAGCAGGGTGTACCAGATGGTGATCCGGACCTTTACACTGGGATGCCTCACGGCGCGCCTCCCTCCCGGGCCGGCTCCCGGATCACCCAGCCCACCCCCTTCACGGTGTGGATCAGGCGCACGTCCCTGCCCTCGTCGATCTTTTTCCGCAGCCGGCTCAGATAGCCGTCCACGTTGTTGGAGCTCCCGGAGAATTCATAGTTCCAGATGCGGTTTTCAATCTGCTCCCGGGAGAGCACCTTCTCCTTGTTGCGCAGCAGATACTCCAGGATGGAGAACTCCTTGGGCAGCAGGGCGATCTCCTGCCCGCCCCGGGTGACCTTCCGCTGCTGGGCGTCCAGCACCAGGTCCCCGGCGGAGAACAGGTTGGTGCGCTGCCCGGCGTGCTTGCGGGTCATGGCGCGGATGCGGGCCAGCAGCTCGTCAAAGTCAAAGGGCTTGATGAGGTAGTCGTCCGCCCCCAGATCCAGCCCCTTCACCCGGTCGGACACGCTGTCCCGGGCGGTGAGGAAGAGCACCGGGGTGTCCACTCCCTGGTCCCGCAGCTCCCGGATGAGGGTGTAGCCGTCCTTTTTGGGCATCATCACGTCCAGCAGGATGGCGTCATACTCCGCCCCCAGCAGATGCAGCTGGGCCTCCTCTCCGTCGTAGCAGCCGTCCACGGTATAGCCGGCCTTCTTCAGCACTTTCTGGAGCAGCAGGTTCAGATCCCGCTCGTCCTCCACCACCAGGATACGCACGCCCGGTTCCTCCTCTCCCCGGTCCCGCCGGGATGATTTTTCTCCATTGTACCTGTTTGCCGCCCGATTGGCAAGCCGGAGGAGGATAAAAACCGGGGCGGGCCAGGCGGCCCGCCCCGGTTGCAGGGTTGTTTCAGCTCTGGTCCCGCTGCCGGGTCAGCGCCATGCACTCCTTGCCGGTGAGATGCTCGATGGTGAGCTTCAGCACCTGCACCCCGTCCCAATCTTTCTCAATATAGGCGGCCCGGTTCCGGGCGCTGTCTATGGGGGCGTATTTCACCCCCAGCTGTTCCAGGGCGGAGCGCTTTTCCCCGGTGTCCTCCACCAGCGTCATCCGCCCGAAGGCAATGACGCTGCGGTAATGGGTGGTGTACTCCAGGGGGGCGACCAGGTCCTGGCCGATGACGCAGAAGGAGACCTTGGGGTTGCGGGCAATGGCGTCCAGCTTGTGGCCGGTTCCGGCGCAGTGGAAGTAGATCTGCGTCCCGTCGTACACATAGCTGATGGGCAGGGCGTAGGGGTAGCCGTCCGCCCCGGACAGGGCCAGCACGCCGGAGGTGCCCCGGCGCAGGATCTCGTCACACTCTTCCGGCGGCAGGGCCTGCCGGGCGCGGCGCATGGATGGAAACATGGTGCAGTTCTCCTCTCTCAGGTTGGAATGTCAGGGGGCGGGCAGCCCAGGGCGGTGAGGAACAGCGACAGCCATTTGCGCCGGGGCAGGGGCAGTGCCCGGCCAAGGCCGGCGGTCTGCGCAGCCAGCAGGGAGAGCAGCTCCGCCACCTCTTCCCCGGTGAGGGTGTGCTGGCTGAAGCGGGCCCGCTCCGCCAGCTCCTTCGCCCGGGGCGGGGTCTTGCCGCCGTGACGCTCCAGGGAGGCAAAACGGCGGTACAGGGCCAGGGCGGCGGCATTGCGGCCTTTGCGGGCCAGCAGCCGGTGCCACCAGACCTGCACCAGGCGGGTGAGCAGCCGGGGCAGCCACTCCGGAGCGGTGAAGGCAAGGACCAGGGGGAGCAGGAGCAGCAGCCAGGCCAGGGGCGGGCCGCTGGTGTTCTCCTCCGGGGCGGGCTCATCCCCCGGCTGGGGGGTGGCCTCCGGGGCCTGACTGGCCTGGGGCGGCCGGGAGGGCTGGACGCTGGGAGCCGGGGTGTGTTCCGGGTCGTCCGCCTGCCGGGCGGCGGGGGTGACCTC
Organism: uncultured Oscillospiraceae bacterium; assembly: GCA_944385435.1. Taxonomy (GTDB): domain Bacteria; phylum Bacillota; class Clostridia; order Oscillospirales; family Oscillospiraceae; genus Enterenecus. The sequence continues at coordinate 20,913 of CALWXG010000001.1, read as the reverse complement.
CACCGGGTACCAGCCGTAGCCGTCCAGGAAGACCTCCACCCAGGCGTGGGCGTTCCAGTCCCGCACCGTGTCGGTGCCGCCCCCCTCCGGGATGTCGGCGGTGTAGCCGGTGACGTACCGGGCGGGGATGCCCTGCAGCCGCAGCAGCAGGGCGGCGGCGCTGGCGAAGTGGACGCAGTAGCCCCGGCGGCTCTCCTCCAGAAAGTAGAGGACGAAGTCCTCCCCCTCCGGGGTGACGGGGGTGTTCAGGTCATACTCCGCGCTGCGCTCCAGCAGCTGGGCGACCAGGGCGGCGCTGTTCAACTCCTGGGCATAGGGGCCGGTATATCCCCCGGCCATGGGCTCGCCGCTCTCCTCCAACTCGGCCACGGCCTGGGAATACCATTGGCGGAGGGCGGCAGCCAGCTCGCCTTGCTGCCCGTCGTCCCCGGCGAAGAGGGAGAGGTACTGCTCTCCGGCCTGACTCAGCGCGTAATCCTCCAGGTACTCCCGATAGCCGCTGGCCCCCAGGGGGCTGGCCGCGTCAAAGGGGGCGGGCTCCCCCTCCAGGGGCAGGTAGCGGACGGTGTAGCCGGACAGCGTGCTGGGGTAAAACAGGGTGGAGGCGGTGGTGAAGGGGGAGATGGGGGAGTCCAGCAGATGGGTGGACTGGTAGGGGACATAGGCGATGGAGCCGGAGCTCTGGTAGGTGACGGTCAGGGTGTGGGTGCCCACTGCCAGCAGGGCGTCGTTCCAGGAATAAAAGGTTGAGCTCAGAGAGCTGGGTAGGGTGATGGCGGCCAGGTTCCAGGAGAAGCCGGTGTAGTCCTGGTACACCGATCCCCGCAGATACACCGTGCCGGGGCGGGTGCCCGTCACCTCCATCACCGCCTGGCCGGTGTACCGCCGGGGTCCGGCGGCGGACAGATCCTCGCTGTCCGGTGGGGCCAGGGCCCCCATTGTCCCTGCGCCGGATGGGCCGGCCGGATCGCCGGCGCCCGGGCCGTTCCCCTCAAACCAGTCCAGGCTCAGCAGTTCGTCCCGCAGCTGGGCGGCCCAGCCGGGCTGGACATAGCCTTCCCGGGGGAAGAGCAGGGTGAGGCAGACGAGTATCCCCAGGCAGAGGGGCAGGGACAGCAGGGTGACTCTGGCCCCGCCTGCGGGATTGCCCCGGGCGGCCAGGCCGGACAGGAGCAGGGCGGCCCAGCAGGCGCACACCGCCATGAGGGCGGGCCAGTCCATGGGAATCTCCGCCAGGAAGGCGGGGAGGAGCCAGGGCAGGGTGAGGACGAAGGTGAGCCAGAAGGAGCGCACCCGCACCGCCGCCCAGCCCAGAGGCAGGGCATAGAGGGCGCCCGCGGCGGCCAGAAGGGCCTGCACCTGGGCGTCGGTGAGACGGTAGAGCTGGTTGGGGGGCAGAAGGGCGGACAGCGCCTGGGCGGAGTGGAAATAGCCGGGGAAGCCGGTGGCGTCGGTGAACAGGATGGACAGCCGTTCCCACAGGAACAGGGCGCCGCAGGCCAGGGTGCGCCAGTTCAGCCAGATCACCGCCCCCGCCGCCAGTGTCAGCAGCAGGGCGGCCAGCCACCGCAGCCGGGGCAGGGACCACACCAGCAGGCTGGCCAGTCCCGCGCCCAGACACAGGGCCAGGGAGGGCATCAGAGGGACTGGGGACATGGCCCCGGGGGGCTGGTAGGAGACCAGGATGAGGTTCTCATAGTAGAAGGGGCTCAGGTAGGTGTTCAGGCAGAACAGGGCCAGGGCGCACAGCAGCGCCAGGAGAAGGACACCGTCCGCCAGATACCGTACCGCCGCAGGCCGGGCGGAACTGCGTCGGGTCATGTCGTCTCCCCCTCTCCGGCGCGGATGCGGTAGATCAGGGTGTCGGAATGCCCCGGAGTGTCCGGCGCCGGTCCGGACGGGCGGGGATTTGCGGCGGGAGCCTGACGGGAAAAGATGCGGACCATGCACCGCAGCAGATGATCCCGGGAAAAGACCGGCTCGGCCTGGGGCCGGCCGTCTGCGTCCGTCCAGGAGATGGTGTGGGGCAGCCCCCGGGAGATCAGACAGGAGGAGGCGGTCCACAGCCTGGCCAGCACCCGGTCCAGACGCTCCGGCGTGCCGTACAGGTCAAAGGCCAGCACCAGCTGGGGCAGGATGCCCTTCAGGTGCTCCCGCACCACCAGCTCATCGTGTTTGGCGCTCATCTTCCAGTGAACGGCACGGGGGGAGTCCCCGGGGCGGTAATCCCGCAGCTCATAGTCCTCCAGCTGCTGCCCCCGGCCAGGACGGGAGCCGGCCTGGGCCAGCAGCGGCTCCAGGTCCGCCACCTCTTCCATGGGGGCGGGCTCCGGAAGAACCAGTGCCCGCGCCGCGGGGGGCAGAGGCAGCGGGAAGGCGAACAGGCCCAGCAGATCCAAAGCCCTGGCACGGCTGACCTGGCAGGTCAGCGCGCCGCAGTGGCTGCCGTCCAGGGGAAAGACCCGCCTCTGGCCTCCGGCCAGACCGGTGACGCGCAGCCGCTGGCTGCTTGCCGCCCCGGTCAGGGTGTTGCGGAAGGTGAGGCGCACAGTGAGCCGGGCCACGGGGAGAAGGCCGGTTTCCCGGGCGGATATCGTCCACTCCCCCTTCTGGCCCGCGGTCAGCTGGGGGGCGGAGGGCTGCAGGTGCAGCCGCAGCCGCAGCGCCCCCGGCAGGGAGAGCAGCAGGGAGAGCAGGGGCAGGGCGATGACGCAGAACAGCAGATATTGGGCCAGGTAGCCGTCATAGAAGATCTGAAAGGCCAGGGCGGCCAGCAGGGCCGCCCCGTATACAACGCGCCGGCCGGCCATGGCTAATGCAGCCTGGGCGCCCGGACGCTGCGCACCAGCTGGTTGAGCAGCTCCGTCCTGGCCTGCTCCGTGGCGCCAGCCTTGGGCGCCAGAATCAGCCGGTGGGCAATGACGTCGGAAAACATGGCCCGAACATCCTCCGGGATGACATAGTCCCGGCCGGAGGCCAGGGCCAGCGCCCGGCTGACGCAGGCCAGGGCCAGGGAGGCCCGGGGACTGGCGCCCTGCAGGATCATGGCGTCCCGGCGGGTGGCGCTGATGAGGGAGAGCAGGTATTCCAGCACTTCATCGGACAGATAGACCTGGTCCGCTGCCCGGCGCAGTTGCTCCAGGGCGGCGTGGTCCGCCGCCTGCTCCACCTGGTCCAGAGGGTTGCCCAGCTGATGCTCCCGGATCATGACGGTCTCCGCCTGGCGGGAGGGATAGCCCAGGGTCAGCCGCACGGCAAACCGGTCCAGCTGGGAGTCGGGCAGGGGTTGGGTGCCGGCGGCGCCCACCGGGTTCTGGGTGGCGATGACGATGAAGGGCTGGGCGATGGGCCGGGACACGCCGTCCACCGTCACCTGCCCCTCCTCCATGGCCTCCAGCAGGGCGGACTGGGTGCGGCTGGTGGCCCGGTTGAGCTCATCGGCCAGGAACAGGTTGCACATCAGCGCGCCGGGGCGGTATTCAAACGCACGGGTCTCCCGGTTGTACAGGGAGAACCCGGTCAGGTCGGAGGGCATCACGTCGGGGGTGAACTGGACTCTCTGATAGCGCAGGCCCAGGGCCTTGGAAAAGGCCAGGGCCAGGGTGGTCTTGCCCACGCCCGGGATGTCCTCCAGCAGGACATGGCCCCGGGCCAGAATGGCCACCAGCACTTTGGCCAGCACAGGGCCCTTGCCCAGCACGGCCTTCTGCACCTGGGAGAGGATATTCTGAATCAAAGTCTGTTCTTTCAAAGAAGAAAACTCCTTTCCGGACCGGTGCCGGCGCCCTGAATTGGCGGGCGGGGCATCGGGGAGAAGTGCGGGTTCGCCCGGCCGCGGCCAGGCAGCGGAAACACCTCTTTACCATATACCAGAACAGATTATCCGTCAACCATTTTATGTGAAGAAGTTTTCGCGGCAGAGGACAGAAAAAGCCCTGCCCGGGGCAGGGCCCGGGCAGGGTAGCTGGCCGTAAGATCAGAAAAAGTTGCGCAGCTGTGCAGCAGCTGGGCTCAGCCCTCAATGACAGCTTTGATGCCTTCAAAGATCTCGTCCTGATTTTCACACATCACCATGAGAATGGTGCCGTCTTTCAGCGTCTCCAGCCGGGTGGCCTGAGCAATCTCCTTGTTGCCGGGGATATAGTGCTCGAAGGCACGGCAGGTGCTGTCGATATGGGCCTGCAGGCCGTCCAGCACAGCCTGTTCCCGTCCCTCGGCAGGCATGATGGCCGCGATGCCGTAGGCCTGGGTGTTGATCATGGACATGCTGATGCCGAAGGCGACCATATCTTCCTGCGTCAAGCCCAGGGATTCCAGAATGATGGGGATCAGCATGTCATCGTCGCTCACTTCGCTGATCACAGGATTGTATTCCACAGGTTCTCCGCCGTGTTCCGTGATGGCCTGAGCGTACAGACAGGTGAGTTCTTCGGGTGTTTTGGAGGCTGCGGGAGGCTGGGAAGTGCAGCCAGCCAGCAGGCTCAGCGCCAGAACTGTGACAAGAACAAGGGATAGGGTCTTTTTCATAGGTCCTCCAGAGATTCGTTTCCGCATGTGGCGGATGGGATTGGGATGCCGGGGATTCCGGGAGGGAAAATCCGGCTCTGTTCCGGTAGGACGCAACGGAAGGAAAAAAGTTCCTCGGCCGGTCCGAAGACCGGCCGGGGAAGGGAAAGAGAGGGAGATGGACGGGTTCAGTGTTTGCCAAGGTCCCGGTTCTTTTCATAGGCCGCCGCCACCGCCTGAATGGCGGCGGAGCGGATGGCGCACCGCTCCAGGGCCGCCACCCCGGCAATGGTGGAGCCGCCGGGGGAGCAGACCGCGTCTTTCAGCGCGCCGGGATGCTGGCCGCTCTCCAGCACCATGGCTGCCGCGCCCAGCACCGTCTGGGCGGCGTAGATCTGGGCCTGCTGCCGGGGCAGTCCCACCAGGACGCCCCCGTCGGCCAGCGCCTCAATGAACTGGTACACGTAGGCCGGGCCGCAGCCGGCCACGGCGGTGAACTGGTCCATCAGGGATTCCTCCAGCCGTTCCACCCGGCCGGCGCAGGACAGGATCTGCTCCACACCGGTCAGGCAGGATTCCTCCACCTCCGGACCGGCGGCCATGGCCAGCATGCCCTGTCCGATGGCCGCGCAGGTGTTGGGCATGATGCGCACCACAGGCGGCAGGGGATCCACCCCCTGCAGACAGCCCTTCAGCGCGGAGATCTGGATGCCGGCGGCAATGGATACCAGCACTTTCTCCTCGCCGGCTCTGCGGCACCGGGCCAGAGCCGGCGCCAGGCCGGCGGCCACCCCGGGCAGGACCTGGGGTTTTACGCACAGGAAGAGATACTGCGCTTCGGCTGCGGCCTGGTCATTGGTGTCCACGGCGGTGCAGCCCAGTTCCCGGGCCAGGGCAGATGCCTTCTCCCGGACGTAGTCGGTGACGACCACTTCCTCCGGGCCCACGGCCCGGCAGGCGGCCCGGATCAGGGCGCCGCCCATGTTTCCGGTTCCGATAAATGCAACTTTTTTCATGGCGGATACTCCCATTTTTCCTGAAGATGAGGTAGAATAAACGCAGAGCCCGGCAGCTCAGCGGTGCAGGCTCATGGTGGGGTTGGGAATCTCCCGGTAGCGGCGGATTTTTCCCTCCTCCAGGAGAAACTCCACGATGAGATATTCCGTACCGTCTGCGGTGAGCTTGTCCGCTTCTGCCAGGATCGTATTGGGGTCGTCCCCGGTGTAAACCCTGACGTTCTCAAACTGCCAGGCACCCTGAGCGGGCCAGTCGGCGGCGTCCACGGACCTGGGGACACGGTCGGCAGCCTGGTATTCCACCACTGCGTGGGGGACAAACAGGCCCCTGCCCTCCTCTGCGCTGGCGGTCTGGAGGAAAGCCCGGACACAGGCCAGATTCTGTTCAGCCAAAACTTCGATGGTCATATGCCGTTCCTCCTCACAGATGCAGCCGGGCGAAGGGGTTGACCGTCTCCCGGAACAGCTTGATCTTGCCGTCTTCCATCCAGAACTCATTGACATAATAGTTGATGTAGCACGTCAGGTAGCCCCGGTGCTCAAAGTCCTGATTGCCCCGGCCCACGGATTTCACCAGGAAATAGTTGGGGTCGTCGGTCTGGAAGATCTGATTTTCGTAGAACCCCCACTGGGGGCAGCCGGCGGAGCTGTCCTCCAGCCAGTCAAAGGCGGAGTCGTGCTGGAGCACGGTGCCGGTGGGCAGGGCCAGCTCCATCTCTTTCACCGCGTCGGCGGTGAAGAGGGGGCGGCGGGTGTCCTTGCGCTCCGGCCCGGCGCAGGAGAGAAATTTGCGGATGGTGTCCAGGTTTTTTTCACGCAGTCCGTCCATGGATCAGACCTCCTTGTTGGCGGCGGCCCGGCGCTCTTTCAGCTCAGCCCGGATCTGCTTCATCTTCTCGGGGGTGACCCGCAGGAAGATCAGACCCAGGGCGGAGGCGGCGAAGAAGGCGGTGGGGGCCAGGAAGAAGTAGAAGCGCATCCCCTCCTGGGTGGCGGGGGACTGGGCCAGGCCCAGAGACTGATCCAGCCCGATGGTCTCAGTGATGACGGCGATGAGCAGGGTGCCGATGCCGGTGGTGGTCTTCTGAATGAAGGACAGCACGGTGTTGACGGTGCCGGGGGCGGACACGCCGTTGCGCCACTCGCCGTAGTCCACCGCATCGGGGATGATGGAGTAGGTCACGGCGTACACGATCATCATGCACACGGTGTAGGCGCACATGAGCAGGTAGCCGCTGATCTCATAGCCGCCCAGGAAGTAGCCCAGGATCTCCAGGCCCACGAAGAGAATTACCGCGGTCATGTAGATGGCGGAGCGCTTCATGCGCCGCATCATCCAGGGCAGCACCAGCAGATTGACCGCAATGGCCACAAGGGCGGAGACGATCTGGGTGGGGGTCATGCCTGCGGGATTCATCTTGTAGTACAGGAAGTAGTAGGTCATCATGCCGCCGAACATGGCGATGCCGATGGACTGCAGCACGTTGAGGATCAGGGCGCTGAGGAAGAGGTAGTTGCCCTTGAAGACCTTGAAGCTCTCCCGGATGGGCAGCTTGCGGCCGGGGTTCAGCGCCACCCGCTCTTTGATGGACACGCCGCACAGCAGATAGCAGGCCACGCTGATCACAGCCAGGAAAATGGCCATGGCGGCGAAGGCCGCGGGAGAGTTGGAGTCACCGTTGCCGAAGTGGAGCATCAGGGGCATGGTGCAGCAGGCCAGCAGGCCGGACAGGTTCAGGCCCATCTGACGGGACATGACCAGCTTGTTGCGCTCTCCGGCGTCGGCGGAGGCCACGGATGTGAAGGCGCCGTAGGCGGTGTACATGATGGTGGTGAACACGCTGCCGAAAATCAGATAGATGAAATAGGCCCAGGCCAGCGCGATGCCGGTGCCCGGGGTGATGAAGCCGGGCCGGATGAACAGCAGCGCGAAGGACAGGCAGGCGGGCACCGCCATGGTCACATACCAGGGTTTGTAGGAACCCCAGCGGGTGTGGGTGCGGTCGCCGATGGTGCCGAAGAAGATGTCGGTGCAGGCGTCCACAAAGCGGCAGACCAGGGTGATGGAGCCGGCGGCGATGGACGGGATCTGCAGCACGTTGGTGAGATAGAGCAGCAGGTACATGTTCAACACGGTGTTCTGCACCTGGTAGCCCATCATGCCCAGAGCATAGCCCACGTACTCTATTTTTCGCACGGGGGTGCCCGCATGACGCAGTGCGGTGTTGGCGTTGGGTGTTGCCATAATGGGTCCTCCTCCCAATAAGACGGAACGTCAGATTGTCTTGGGCGAGCGGCAGGTGGACATTACTTGACAAGTCAAGCATATGGTAATGCGGGAAAACCGAGAAGTCAATTGACGGAAGAGCTAAAAATACACAGATACGATTTGACAGAACACACAAAAATACACCATTCTGACGAAAATGCTTGACAAGTCAAGTAAATAAGGTTAGGATGGCCACGACAAGTCGAAAGCGAGCGTGCAAACAAACTATGGACAAATCAATGATCTGGAGATACATCTCCACCCTGCACCGCAGTCACCAGCGCTACCTGAGCCGGGTCATGCAGCCTCTGGGCATCACCGCATCGGAGATCACCTTTGTGGTGTGTCTGTGCAAGATCGGGTCGGGCAGCCAGCGTCAGCTCTCCCGGGAGCTGTCTGTGGACGAGGCCCTTACGGTCCGGGCAATCAAGAGCCTGGAGCAGAAGGGAATTGTCAGCAGGCACCGCAGTGAGACCGACCGCAGGCAGTATGAGGTTACCCTGACGCCGTTGGGGGAATCGCTCCGGCCGCAGGTGTTCGCCTCCATCCGGGAGTGGGGCAGCGAGCTGCTGTCCGGTTTTTCGGAGGAAGAGGTGCAGGCGCTCAGCGGCATGCTGGAAACCATGTACCGACGGGCAGGGGAGACGCTCCAGAGGACAACGTAAGGAGCGGATGCAGTTATGTCAGGGCTGTTCAACCCTCGGATCTGGCCCAATTATACCCGGGCGGTCATTGGCCCCTGGGGCAATGACTATGGAGGCCGCCCCTTTTTCAGCGAGGCTGAAAAAGAACGGCGGCATGAGCTTGTGCGGGCGAAGCTGCGGGAATACGACTGTGATGTTCTCATTGTGCAGAACTATTTCCCGCCGTCCACCATGGGCGTGCACACCAGCCTGTACTGGCTGGGATGCGACAACTATTTCAAGAATACCTACACACTGATCCTGCCCAAAGACGGGCCGCTGGAGGTGATCCACGGCGTCAAGACCAGCGAATGCGACTGGCGCACCGACCCCTACAGCACGGGAGACGACATGTCCCACATCCTGAAGGGGGCAAAGCGCATCGCCTATGACGGGCTGGGGCTCATTACCCACGCCTTCTACAACTACCTCCAGGAGATCTGCCCGGGGGTGGAACTGGTGGATTTCTGCCAGGAGCTGGCCTGGATGCGGGCCATCAAGAGCGAGGAAGAGGCGCAGGCGGTGGGCAATACCTGCCGGATCCAGGACGCCATGTTCCGGGGGTCGGCGCTGTTTCTCCGCCCGGGGCGCACCACAGAGGAGATCTTCGGGGACATCACCCATCACCTGCTGAATCTGGGCGGGGATCCCACGCAGATGCCCAAGATCCTGCTGTTCATCGGGGAAAACCGGCCTGTTGGGCCGGAGGACAAGCTGGTGTGCACCGCGCCCCGGCCTGCCGATTACCGGCTGACCCACCATGATTTTGTGGAGTTCACCCTGGAGACGCCGGGCTGCGGCGGCTATTACGCGGAGCGCAGCCGCTACTTCTTCTTTGAGGAGCCCCATGCTGAGATTGCCGCCCACTTTGACGAGGCGCTGAAGCTGCAGGAGTATCAGCTGAACTATTACCGGCCCGGCATGACCATGCGGGAGCTGCGGGACGGGCTGAACGCCTACAAGCAGTCTGTGGGGGCGGCGCCGGAGACCGGCCACAACTGGATGACCACGGAGATCCGGGGGATCGGCAACAGCACCGTCTGCCGCCCGCTGATCCAGAATCCCTGGGAGCAGTTCCCCCTGGCGGAGGGGATGGTCTTCGACTCCATCCACAAGCTGGTGAAGAACCGCCGCAGCCTGACCCTCCATGAGACGGTCCGGCTGAAGAAAGACGGTGTGGAGATCTTCGGCAACTACCCGCAGCAGATCACCGTGCTGTAACGGGGCGGGAAACAGTCCTGAACCGGCGGCTGCGGCGGTAAACTCCCCGGCAAGGTGCGTGCATGCGCATCCTGCCGGGGAGTTTTTATAGAGCAGACCCGGGTGTGAGAGTGCGGCCTTCTCATTCGAACACAGTTGAATATTTGCCCGGTTGCGGATATACTACTGCATGTAACGCAATCTGCTTCGCCGGAGGAGGACACGCCATGGCGGGATATGATCACAAGAAATACTGGTCCAAGGCCAAAATCAGACACAGAGGCTGGACTGAGGGACAGATCAAGCGCCTGCTGCCGGAGCCGTTGTCCATTGCGTGCGACGGGGCTACCCTGAAACTCTGGGAGCAGAGCACGGTGCAGAGGGCGGAGCAGAGCCCGGAATTCCAGAGGTCCCGGGGCGCCGGCGCGGGGGAGGGAGCCGGGGCGCCGGACCGCGCCGCGCAGCTTGCAAAGGCAGCCTGGGACCGGGCGGGGAAAGAGGAGAGCACGGTCTGGAGGCTGGCCGGACATTATCACAGAGGAATACTCGGAATGATGGCGGACAGGAAGACGGGGAAAAAGAGCAAGCTGATTTCCAGTTCCAGCGCGGGGGCGTGGATTGACGACCTGCTGACGCTGAACCGGCGTAAAATCGACCAGGAAGAGACCCTGCTTCATCTCCGCAAAACCCTGCAGTGGGCGGGGAGAAACCCCAACCACCCCAAGGCCAGGCAGATGCTGGAGCGGTATGCGGAAATTCTGCTGGAGATCTCCAGACAGGCGGTGCAGGAGTTTGCACAGCGGCAGCAGCCGTCCGATCTGGAGCAGATGCTCACCAGGCCGGGATTCCCCGATCAGATGCTGGTGAAGGACGGGCTGGGCGTGGTGTGGTCCGGGTGGTATGTGCCCCAGGCCATCCGCAACAGCCTGTCTCTGCTGATCGCCCTGAATCCGAAGGACGAATACCCCCGGGCGCGGAGCATGCACCGGCATTTTATCCTTCATCTGGGGGGCACCAACACCGGAAAGACCTATGCCGGCTTTCAGCGGCTGATCCGGGCGAAAAACGGGGTGTATCTCGCGCCTCTGCGCCTTCTGGCGCTGGAGGCCCAGGAGACGCTGCTGGATGCGGGAGTGGACTGCAGTCTGACCACCGGAGAGGAAGAGGATGTGCGGGAAGAGGACACCCATGTGGCGGCCACCGCGGAGAAGCTGTCGCTGGAGCAGCACTATGAGGTGGCGGTGATCGATGAGTGCCAGATGATCGCGGACCGGGAGCGGGGATACGCCTGGACCCGGGCCATCCTGGGAGTTCTGGCGCCGGAGGTGCATCTGTGTGCCGCGCCGGAGGCCAAAGAGATCCTGATCCAGCTCATCGAGAGCTGCGGGGACAGCTATGAGGTGGTGGAGCACCGGCGCACCACGCCGCTGCTGTGCATGTCCCACACCGTGGACTACCGCAGAATTCAGCCGGGAGACGCGCTGATCACCTTTTCCAAGGTGGGGGTGCTCAGCATTGCGGAGGACCTGCGCCAGAGCGGGAAGGAGCCGGCCATCATCTACGGGGCGCTGCCCTACGCCACCCGGAGGAAGCAGATGGAGGGGTTCCTGGCGGGCAAAATGGAGTATATTGTGTCCACCGACGCCATCGGGATGGGGCTGAACCTGCCCATCCGGCGGATTATCTTCATGGAGACGGAGAAGTTCGACGGGCAGGAGCGCCGGGACCTGAAGACCACGGAGATCAAGCAGATCGCCGGCCGGGCCGGCCGGTACGGCATGTACAACAAGGGTTATGTGGGTGCGACGCAGAATCTGGCCATGATCCGGGCCGGGCTGGAGGCGGTGGTTCCGCCGCTGGAGTACGCCGTGGTGGGGTTCTCGGAGCTGGTGCTTCAGGTGGACTATGATCTGCTGGAGGTGCTCACCCAGTGGAACCAGATGCCCACGGTGAAACCTTACCGGAAGCTGGACATCTCCCGGTATATTGCCCTGATCTCCCTGATGCGGGAGCGGGGTTTTACCCTGACCAAGGAGCAGGAACTGCGGGCGGCCAACATCCCCTTTGACGAAAAAGAGGAGGAGCTGCGCAAGCTGTTTTTCCAGTTCCTGAGCCGCTGGCAGCAGGGGGAGACCCTGGAGCAGCCGGGGGCGGGGGACGGGGAGGATACCCTGCCGGCACTGGAGCTCTACTACAAGAAACTGGACCTCTATTTTTCGTTTTCCAAGGCCTTTGGCTGCCCGGTGGACACGGACAAGCTGTATGACACCCGGGAGCAGGTGGCGGAGCAGATCAATGAAATTCTGCTCCACCGGCTGAGAAACAACATCCGGTTCTGCGCCCGGTGCGGGAAGCCGCTGCCCCTGCACCACCGGGGCAGGCTGTGCCAGGACTGCTTCCGGAAGGAACAGAGCGGACCGGCCTGGCTGCACTGAGGGGAAGGGCAAACCGAACCCGGAGACGGAAAAAGGACCTGGGCTCACAGAAGCCTCAGGTCCTTTTTTGATGGGGAAAGATCTGCAGGGTGCGGATCAGACGATCAGCAGCCGGCGCTGGTTCAGGTTGCGGCCGAATTCCGGGAAATAGACAATCTCCGGCTTGTCAGGATCGGCCAGTGCCTCCAGATCGGGGGGCATATAGGAGTGGGTGACGCAGTAGCCGTACTCCAGATCGTGATAGCCCTGGGACAGACCGCCCTCTTTCTTCACGATCAGGGTGGCCGGCTCCATGGGATGCCAGTGGGTCTTCCAGTCCTCGTGCATCTCTTCGGCGGTATAGTCCTCGCCGTTGATGCGCCAGAGGATCTGGTCCTTGGTGAAGACCTCGCCGTCCACCTTCAGGCTGCCGGGCTTGATCTGGCTGAGAAAGACGCCGCGGTAATAGGGCAGACGGATCTTCACCTGGAAGCCCACGGCTTTGCCGTCCTCATAGATGTTGCGGAAGCCAACCGATTGAATGACTTGTTTTTCCATGTCTGTTCCCCTCCTCAATCGCCCAGAATGCGTTTCATCATGATGTGCTGTTTGCGCAGCATCTGGCCCACCTCGTAGCCGGGCTCGTATTTGTCCGGGTTCTCATATTCGCTGAGCAGATAGCCGTTCCAGTTGTGTTCCTTCAGGATGCCCAGGATCTCGGGATAGGGGACCACGGTCTCCTGGAAGTCCTCGGTGATCTGGAAGAACTTGGCGTGGCAGCAGGCCACATAGGGCAGCAGGGGGATCAGGTCCTCCGGCGCGCTGGGTTCGTAGCCGGGGGAGACGAACTCGCCGTCCAGGAAGTGGGTGCGGAACACGCTGAAGTCGATGTTCAGGGCGAAGCTTTTGGTGCCGGTCTCCTGGATGAAGGCGACATAGTCCTGGATCATCTTGCTCTTCAGGCTGGTGGGGATGTGGATCTCCGGGCACATGGTGAGGCCCAGTTCCTCGGCCAGAGGCAGGGCGCCCCGGATGATGTCCCGCCAGTTCTCCACCGGCTCCAGGGAGCCGTTGATGACGGGCATCTTGGTGCGCAGGATGCGGAAGCCCAGGCGATGGGCCAGCCGCAGGTCCCGCTTCAGGAACTCCACGGATTCCTCAGTGGTCAGGTCCCGGTCCTGCAGGACGTGGGAATCCACCCAGTGGCCGTATTCCACCGGCTCCAGTTCATATTTGTCCAGCAGGGCAAACCAGTGGTCCACCCAGGCCTGGGAGGGGTAAGGGTAATTTTCAATATGGGTGTTGGCCAGAATCTCAATGCCATGGGCGCCCATATCGTGCACGTCTTCGAAACAGTCCTCCAGGGACTTTTCGAAGCCGAACTCCGCGGAGTAGCTGTACAGGGACACGCCGCGCTTGGGGCCCGTCTGGGGATTGCGGTACATAAGCGGTCTCTCCTTTCGTGCCATTCAAATTTGGTCTTGCGGAACGTACGCAATGCAGGAATTATATACAGTATATCAACGGCAGGGCGGAAAGACAGCTGATTTTTACTCCTGTTTTTTGAGAACTGCGCCGCATATCCCGGATTCCGGGCCGGGAAAAGGCGAAAAACGAGACCTCATTTTTGCAGAACGGGCGCGGGGAAGCCGAAAAAAAGCGCCGCGGCTGCGGCGCTTTTGAATGGGAGAATGGGCGGTCAGATCCGCACCGTGCCGACGCCCAGGGCGCCCGGTCCGGTGTGGCAGGCGATGGACAGCGTGAGAGGCTCCCCCTCAATGCGCTCCATCTCCGGAAAGGCGGCGTGCACTTCCGCGCGCCACTCCTCCCGCAGGGCGTCTGAGACCTGGCTGTAGGCCATCTTCACCACCAGATGGCCGGTGTCCCACAAGTGCTTCAGCCGGCCCTGGATGTCGGCGCGGACCTTCTGGAGCATGAGCTTGCGGGCGGCCCGCATGCCCCGGACTTTGCCGATGGCGGTGAGCTTTTCCCCCCGGATTTCCATCACGGGCTTGATGTTCAGCATGGTGCCGGCGATGGCCTCCACCCCGGTGACCCGTCCGCCCTTGCGCAGGTACTTCAGGGTGTCCACCGAGATGTAGATGCAGCTGTCGTCCCCCTGCTCCTCCAGAATGGCCCGGATCTGGGCGGCGTCCAGCCCCTGTTCCACCAGGGCCAGGGCGTCCAGCACAGCGTGGTGCTGGGTGACGGAGATACGGCGGTTGTCCGCCACCTGTACCCGGCCGCCGTAGTTTTCCGCAAGCATCTGGGCGGTGGCGCAGGAGGCGCTGAGTCCGGCGGACATGGGGATGTAGACCAGCTGGTCATAGTGTTCCAGTACCTGATCCCAAACCGAGAGGACATCTCCAGGGGCGGGCTGGGAGGTAGCCATGTCAGCCCCGGCCAGCTGCTCTTTATAAAACTGTTCCTGGGTCAGGTCCAGTCCCTCGTAGTAAATCTTTCCATTGATGAGAATGGGCATGGGGACGACGGCTACACCGATCTTTTTTCCCTCTTCCACGGTGATTCCGCTGTTGCTGTCCGTCACGACGGCGACCTTCGGCATCTGTTTGAACGGCTCCTCTCCTGTCTGCGCTCCGGTGTGACAGTCCGGCGCGCGCGTCCTGTGTTGATGTCCTGTGTGTTTCTATTGGGCCCGATCCCGCTGGATCAGCAGCTTGACCGCCTCCACGCCGGCGCGGATAGCGCTGTCGGTGTCCTCGTCCCGGATCTGGTCCAGACCAGCGGCGTTGCGCTCCTGGTTCCAGATCACGTGGAAGACAGAGCCGCACCGCACCCCCCGGGCCGCGGCCACGGTGAACAGGGCGGCGGACTCCATCTCCGAGGCCAGCACCCCAAGCCGCTTCCAGGCCTCCCATTTGTTCTGCAGCTCACAGGAGACCGGCATACGCTCCGGGGAGTGCTGACCGTAAAAGGAGTCCTTGCACTGCACCACGCCGGCGTGCCAGGCCCGGCCGGAAGCCCTTGCCGCGTCCACCAGGGCGGTGAGCACGTCAAAATCCGCCACGGCGGGGAATTCAATGGGGGCGTATTCCCGGCTGGTGCCCTCCATGCGCACCGCGCCGGTGGCCACCACCAGATCGCCGCTCTTCACGTCCAGGCGGATGCCTCCGCAGGTGCCCACCCGGACAAAGGTTTCTGCGCCGATGTTGGCCAGCTCCTCCATGGCGATGGCGGCGGAGGGGCCGCCGATGCCGGTGGACACCACGCTCACCTTCTCCCCCAGCAATGTGCCGGTGTAGGTGACGAATTCCCGGTTCGTGGCCACATGGACGGCATGGTCCAGATATCTGGCGATTTTTTCACTCCGGCCGGGATCTCCCGGCAGCAGGCAGTACCGGCCCACATCTCCGGCTTTGCAGGCAATGTGAAATTGACGTTCTCCGGCGATCATGGCGTTGCCTCCCTCCCGGACGAGTTTGCATTATTATACCGTTTTTTCCCGGTAAAAGCAAGGTGCAGGAATTGGTTTATTCCGGTTACGGATGCACCTGAATGGCGCCCAGCACCTGGCCGATGGGGTCGTGGATCACCAGATCGGCCTGGCGGTCATAGGGGGTTGCGTCCCGGTTGATGAGCACCAGCTTGCCGCCCGGATAGTAGCGCAGCAGGCCTGCGGCAGGGTATACGGTCAGGGAGGTGCCGCCCACGATGAGCATGTCCGCCCGGTTGATGGCCAGCACGGCGGCCTCCACAGTCTCCTGGTCCAGCCCCTCCTCATAGAGGACCACGTCCGGCTTGACCATGCCGCCGCAGACCGTGCAGCGGGGAATGCCCTCCGATTGGGCGATGAAGGCCTCATCGTAGAACCGATGACACTTCATGCAGTAATTCCGGGCGGTGGAGCCGTGCAGCTCATACACGGTCTGGCTGCCCGCCTTCTGGTGCAGGCTGTCGATGTTCTGGGTGACCACGGCCTTCAGCTTGCTGGCCCGCTCCAGCTCGGCCAGTTTTTGATGGGCCGGGTTGGGTTTGGCGTCCGGGCAGAGCATCTTGGCCCGGTAGAAGCGGTAGAACTCCTCCGGCTTCTCCATGAAAAAGGTGTGGCTGAGAATGGTCTCCGGCGGATAGTCATAGCTCTGATGATACAGGCCGTCCACGCTGCGGAAATCCGGGATTCCGGATTCCGTGCTGACGCCTGCGCCGCCGAAGAATACAATGTTGTCGCTCTCGTCGATCCAGTTCTGAAGCTGTTCCAGTGGTGTCATGCCTGAAAATCCTCCTCTCCCACACGCAGGGGCCGGCCGTCCAGCACTGCCCGGATCAGCCGGTCTCCCGCATATTCCAATGTCAGCAAAAAGGCAGGGTGCTCCCGGGCCAGAAGGTCCAGGAATATTTTGTCCCCCTCCCAGATGGGCAGCAGGGGCACCTGATCTTTGGGAACCCACACCAGATCCCCCTCCACGCAGTCGGGGTCCAGGGTTCCCTCCCATTGACTGGCGGTGAAGAGGTACATATACTCCCCCTCCCAGCCGCCGTCGGTGAGGAAGGTCACCACGCCGCGGAAGCGGTAGCGGGTGAGAATGAGACCGGTCTCTTCCCGCACCTCCCGGAGGAGGCACTCGTCCGGGCTCTCATCCCCCTCAAATTTGCCGCCGACTCCGATCCACTTGTCCTGGTTTACGTCGTGCTGTTTCTTCACCCGGTGGAGCATCAGATATTCTCCCCGGTGATTTTCCAGATAGCACAGGGTGGTGTTGAACACCGCCGATCCCCTCCTTTCGCGGTTCCGGCCATACGGCAAAGCCGCCGCAGGGAACCCGCGGCGGCCAGGGTGGGTCAATTCTCTCAGAAGGGCAGGTTCAGCCCCCCGGTGAGCCGGGACATCTGGCTGCTGGCGTCCTCGGTGGCCTTGCGCATGGCCTCGTTGACTGCGGCCACAATCAGGTCCTGAAGCATTTCCACATCGTCAGGGTCCACAGCCTCCGGGTCGATGGTGACGCTGGTCAGTTCCTTCTTGCCGGATACCACTGCGGTTACCATGCCGCCGCCGGAGCTGGCCTCATAGCTTTTGCTCTCCAGCTCCTCCTGCGCTTTCAGCATATCCTGCTGCATCTTCTGTGCCTGGCGGATCATGTTGTTCATGTTCCCGCCCATGCCGCCCATGCCGCGGCTGTTGAATCCCTTTGCCATGCTGTATTCCTCCTGTATCAGTGGATCAGTCCACAATAATATTTCCCTGGTTGGAGTCCAGAAAAGCGTCCAGTGCGTCCAATTCCTCCTGTGCGGAAGCTGCCGGGGCAGGGGCATTTTCCGGCGCCTTTCCGGTGCGCACCGCCACGCGGACGGGGACGCCCATGATCTGAGCTGCCATCTGCGCCACTTTACTGGTGATGGCCTGCTTGTTTACCATATCCCGGATGAAGTCGTTGGCGGTCCACAAAACCAGTTCCTGTCCGTTCCAGCTGCCCTCCACCATGGAGTCGTTGCCCAGGAAGACAAAGTCGCCCATGTCCATGACGCTCTTCAGATTTTCCCGCAGTGCCGGCCAGCCCGGCCATGATCCGGAGGGCTGCTGCTGTGCGGGTGCCGCCTGAATACCGGCCGGCTCAGGAGCCGGAGCGGACGGCGCCGGGGAAGCAGCTTCCGGCGCGGGGGGTTCCGGCCGGGTGACTGTTGCTCCGTCAGGAGCAGGGGCAGGTGCGGCAGGAGCGGATGAAGTGGGAGCAGAGACAGTCTGCAGGGGAGCCTGGACCGGCGCGGCTGACGGGGCGGCGGGAACACCCTCCTGTTCCAGTCTGGCCACCCGGGCGGCCAGGGCGGAGAGGGAGGGGTCCAGAGCCGGATCGCACAGGGAAATCAGACACAGCTCCATATCCGTGCGCTGATTGGCGGAGCGGAGCAGCCCGGTGGCGGTATCCTGGATTGCCCGGAGCATCTGCACCAGGCGGGGTATGGAAAAGCGCCCGCTCAGGCGGCGGAGGGTGCCCTCATCATAGCCGCCGGTCATCAGGGAGGCTCCGGCAGAGGGAGCTGTTTTGTGCACCAGCAAGTCCCGGACCAGACCGGACAGCTCGCTGGCCAGAGCGGTCATCTCCTTGCCGCCGGCATACAGGTGGTCCAGCTGTTCCAGCGCCTGGGCACTGTGTCCCTCAGCGACGGTCTCCAGAAGGGTGGCGGTCTCCAGATTGCCGGCCAGTCCCAACACAGTGAGCACCTGCGTCTCGTCAATGGTGCCGCCCTCGCCGGCGCACTGATCCAGCAGTGACAGGGCGTCCCGCATTCCGCCGTTGGCCAGCCGGGCAATCAGGGCGGCTCCGGCCTCAGTCAGGTCAATAGTTTCCTGACCGGCGACAAAGAGCAGCCGGGCGGAAATCTCATCTGTGTGAATCCGCTTGAACGAGAACTGCTGGCAGCGGCTCTTGATGGTGGCGGGGACCTTGTGAATTTCGGTTGTGGCCAGAATGAACATCAGATGGGCGGGAGGTTCCTCCAGGATTTGCAGCAGGGCGTTGAAAGCCTGGGTGGAGAGCATGTGGACCTCATCCACAATGTACACCCGCTTTTTCACAGAGGCAGGGGTGTATACGGCCTCGTCCAGAATGGCACGGATGTCGTCTACCCGGTTGTTGGAGGCGGCGTCCAGTTCCAATACATCTAAAATAGAACCGTTTTCAATGCCCTGGCAGGCGGGGCACTGATTACAGGGATTCCCGTTTTGCGGATTCTGGCAGTTCACCGCCCGGGCCAGAATCTTGGCGCAGGTGGTTTTTCCCGTGCCCCGGGTGCCGGTAAACAGGTAAGCGTGGGACAGCCGGCCAGACTGAACCTGACGTTTCAGAGTTTCTGTGATATGTTGCTGCCCAACCACATCATCAAAGGTGCGGGGGCGCCATTTCCGGTACAGCGCCTGGTACAATGCCGCCATCTCCCTGTTATAAAAAATTCAATGCAGAACAAGGCCGCGCACCGGCCTTTGTAAACAGGATACACCCGTTACCCATACAGCCGGCTCAAGATCGGCAACCCCACGGCACACGCGGCGATCCGCTTAGTGCTGCTCGGTTCCCCGCCTGACACGGTTCACGGGACCACGTTGCGCGGGACCAATCTATCATCACTGCTTATATGGGGCAGACAGCACATACTGCCTCCGGGGGCCGGAATTCGCCCCTGCTGTAGCGGATTGCAGGTACAGGGCACCGCTATCTCCCCAGTTAGCGCGGCCTTGTTCCGCATTGAAGGTGCAGAACAATCGAGCCTTATTGTACCACGTCTTTCGAAAATTATCAACAGAATTTTCTTGGGTTACCCCCTTTACAAATTATTTTTTTCTGGTATAATAATTGAGCATCTGCTTCTGAGGAACAGTTCAAGAGCAGGGAAATGGGCGATGCCCATCAAGATACTTCTGACAATTTTGATATATGGGCCTATAGCTCAGCTGGGAGAGCCAGCGCAACATAACACCTGCCCTGTCAAAACAGCAAACCGCACAAATAAGTTAATCGAAAATATACAAAATAACCAAATATGGGCCTATAGCTCAGCTGGGAGAGCGTACGGTTCGCATCCGTAAGGTCGTCGGTTCGATCCCGATTAGGTCCACCATAAAAAGCCGTGAAATTATAAGTTTCACGGCTTTTTTGCAACTTTTTTGCAAAAATGGTGGGCCTGTAGCTCAACCGTTTCCGCCCTGTTTCCCGTACCAGCCCCCGCTCCGTTCGCATCCGCTGTTCAGGACACCAGAAACGATCACTATTTTTTGTTCTCCGCCCCTCGGGAAAGGCCGAAAAGATCTGGAAATGAATGATTCACATCCAAGCATATTGTACAAGATGGTTCGCATTCCCTTTGTGCAGTACTTCCAGTATCTACGCTGAAAGCACCTCAGAGGCATATGGCCTGCTTTAGAAATTCTCTATTTCGTTCTGGAACAACACCTCGATATGATCATAAGTAAAGATATTCACCCGTTCAATCCACTGGCACAAAATCATCTTCCGGATCGAGAACTCCGCTTCCATCGCTTTTTCGTACAGCTTTTGCAGTTCAGGATGGGTATCCACATGACATTTTAACTGACGCAGCACTTCTTTGTCGATCCGCTCCGCCCGATAAGTACTCTGTGTAGAACATCGCTCACGGTGCTGAACCCGATTGTAGCATTTATAGACGGGGATTCTCTCATTTTGCTCCGTCACACGATGGGTTCTTCGCACAGTTGAAGCAAATACTCTTCCTCCACAGCAGCCGCAGTAAACATTTCCCGATAACAGCGCTTTTCCCACCAGCTTTTTGGGAAGCTGCCCCTGTTTTCTCTTCTTCATTACTTGCTGTGCCTTCTGAAATGTTTCCGGTGAGATGATCTGCAATTCCGGGTTGAGCTGTGAGCGAACTCCTCCTCTGCACATGACTCCGGTGAACAACTCTCGGTGTAAAAACGCGTTAATAGAGCTTGGATGGAACACTTCCCCATTCCGGTCATAGATACCCTGTGCTGCAAGCTCCGTCGCAATTCTTCGTCCGCCATATCCATATCGGATGTAGTAGTCGAAGACGATACGGATGACCTCTGCTTCACCAGGTATGATTTGCAGATCATGCACATCATGTCCTCTGGGGTTAATCCGCCCCGTTTTGACAAGCCGATAACCATACGGTGCTCTTCCTCCACAGTAGAAGCCCTCGCTGGTAAGCTGCTGCATCCGGGTCTTGGTCCGTTCCGAGATTTTCAAACTTTCACCGGAAGCCTGCCAATAGCGAATGTAATTGATCAGCTTGTCGGTGAATTGTACCCCTTGTCAAGGACATTTTGAGTTTTTAGTATCCAATGTTTTTGACATCTGCCGATTGTTGATCCC